>CANEFU010000108.1 GCA_947426875.1 uncultured Clostridium sp. | reverse complement strand
TAACAATAAAAAGACATTTAAGAAAAATCAAAAATATACGAAATGAGAAAAATTTTTATATCAGATGTGTCACATGAATTAAAGACACCAATTGCATTAATACAAGGATACAGCGAAGGACTATTAGAAAATGTGAATACAGAGGAAGAGAGTCGAAAGTTTTATGCAGAGGTAATTTTAGATGAAACCAATAAAATGGATAAATTAGTAAAGCAATTATTAGAATTAATGAAATTAGAGTATGGCAAAAGAGAATTCGAAGATAAAAAGTTTAATATTGTTGAGTTAGAAAAAGAAGTAGTACGAAAATCACAAGTTATGTTAGAAGAAAAGCAAATTGAAATTAAGTTTAAAACACCAGAAGAAATTAATACCTTTGCCGATGATTTTTATATTGAGCAAGTAGTAAGCAATTATATTACCAATGCTATCAAACATGTAAAAGAGGTTAAGGGTGAAAAATACATACAAATAGAAAATGAAGTAAATGTGGAAAAAAATAAGGTTAGGGTAAAAGTGTTTAATACAGGAGATAAAATAGCTGAGGAAGATATAGCAAGAATATGGAATCGATTTTATAAAGCAGACCAGTCTAGGAATCGAGAGGATGGTGGAACTGGTATAGGTTTGTCTTTTGTAAAAGCTATTATGAGTAACTATGGAAATGTATATGGTGTTATTAATAAAGAAAATGGAGTAGAATTTTATTTAGAATTAGATTTAAACATATAAGTATAGTAGAATGTTAATAAAAAAGTAAATAAACCACTTAAAATAAAGTTTTCACATTTTAATATAAATAAAACTAGAATGTAAAATTGCAAATAAATCATGCTCCACTTGATGAGGAAAAAGTTTTATTAAGAAACAGACTAGAACTTAATCTAGTCTGCTTTTTTAGATTATAGATTACTTACATAATTTCAGTAAATCAAATGTCGAATTTTGCGATGAAAAGTTCTTTACAAATGGGAAAAAATGTATTATCATAAATACAAGAATTTAACGTTATTTCTAAACAAATTAATTCACACAAATTTTTTCGAAAAAATTATTTCTTAAATTTTCAAAGAAAGATAATAAATAAAAATAAGGAGAGTGATAAGATAGGTACTTTTCGATATAGTACATGGTATATAAATACGGTAACCATTATTATTTCAATTATATTATTTTTTGTTATAACCACATTTAGTTCTCATTTTGATGTCCCACCTCAAAGTGCTGTTTTAAAAGCAGGATTTAGTATCAATTCTGAAAATATAAATTCAAAACAAGAAAATACCAAGAAGGAAGAAAAAGAGGAATGGAGTTTGGAAATTCCTTGCATTAATTTAAAAGCTAATATTCAAGAAGGAACCACAAAAGAGGTTTTAGATGAATTTATTGGACATTTTGAAGAAAGCAAAAAATGGGCAGGAAATGTCTGCTTAGCAGCGCACAATAGAGGATATAAAAACAACTATTTTTCAGAAGTAAAAAAATTAAAAGAAGGTGATAAAATTATCTATTATTATAAAAATAATAGTAGAGTATATTTAGTCAAAAAGAATAGTATCATACAAGATACAGATTTAACATGCTTAGAAGAAACAGAAGAGAATCAGATAACACTCATTACCTGTGTAGAAAATGAACCAAATTATAGAAGATATATACAAGCAATTGAAAATAAACAAAGAAAGGAAGAATAAAATTTGAAAAAAAAGAAATTAATAATATTATTAGCAATTATTATGATAAGTGGTTTAGGACTTATCAACTCAGTTTATGCAGTACCTGACATCAATACGGCCTATATGTATACAATAGGAGATTGTGGTAAACTATTAAATTATAAAGGAGCTGTTGTGCTAACAGATTATGTCCAATACGATAATAATGGAGTAAGTTATCCAGCTTATTGCCTAGACAAGACAAAAGTCGGAGCACAAGTTGAGCCTTATAATGTGTCTGTTCAAGAGGCTATTAAAGATATAAGATTATGGAGAATCATTATTAATGGATATCCATATAAATCCATACAAGAATTAGGAGTCGCTAATAAAGAGGAAGCTTTTACAGCAACAAAACAAGCTGTTTACTGCTATATCCACGGAAATCGATTAGAAGATTATACAGGAATTGGAGAGGCTGGAAATCGAACATTAAGAGCCATGCATCAAATTGTAAATGCTGCTCAGAATTCAAATGAAACAAAAATATCGAGTACGATACAAATAAATAAAGAAGAAAAAGAATGGAAGCAAGATAAATTAAATTTAGAATATGTATCTAAAATATTTTCTGTATCAGCAGGAGCCAATATAAAAAATTATAAAATAAATATTACAAAAGAAAATGGACAAGATATAGAAGGAATAAAAGTAACAGATTTACAAAACACAGAAAAAAGTGAATTTTCTGCTAATGAAAAATTTAAAGTATTAATACCAATCAAAAATATGACAGAAGAGGGAAGTTTTAAATTAACAGTAGAAAGTCAAGTTCAAACGAAACCTATCTTATATGGAGTAGCACCGAATAGTAGCAAACAGGATTATGCATTAACAGCAGCTACTTATGAAAATGGAAAAGGAGAAAAAAGTGATGAATATCCTGAAAATGAAACTAAAATTGTAATTTTAAAAGAAGATGAAAAAACAAAAGAAAAATTAGAAGGTGTTGAATTTGAAGTATTAAACGAAAATAAAGATGTGATTTATGCAGACCTAAAAACAGACCAAGATGGAAAAATTATAATCCATCATCTAATACCAGGAAAATACTATTTACGAGAAACAAGGGCAAAAGAAGGATATGAAAAGTATGAAGAATTAATTGAAATAGAAATAGCTTTACATGAGCAATATACCGTAACAGTCAATAATAATCAAGAAGAAAAACCAAAAATAGAAATAGATAGAAAAGAAAAAAACAAAGAGGTAAGTTCATCAAAAGTAAAAAGACTACCAGTAACTGGTAGATAAGAACACAAAGAAAGAGAGAAACAGGAATCGCTTAAATATAATATAATAAGAATTCTGTTTCTCGTTTTTTATAGAAAAAATGAAAATTTATTGAAAAAAAAATAAAAAACGGATATAATAAATACAAAATTGAAAAGCTAAAGGAGAAGATAAAAAATGATGTCACAAATAATCATTTTGGTAATATTAATAGCTTTAAATGCCTTTTTTGCAGCAGCAGAGATAGCATTTATATCGTTAAATGATGCAAAGGTAGAAAAACAAGCAAAAGAAGGAAATAAGAAAGCTAAACAAATAGAAAAAATGATAAAGTCGCCAAGTAAATTTTTGGCAACCATACAAATCGGAATTACCTTAGCAGGATTTTTATCAAGTGCATTTGCATCAGATGCTTTTGCCGAAAAATTAGCACCAGTATTATATCAAACAATGCCATTTATCACACTTGGTGCATGGAAAAGTGTTTCAATTATTATCATTACCATTATACTATCATTCTTTACACTGATATTTGGGGAATTAGTACCGAAAAGATTTGCTATGAAATATTATGAAAAAATTTCATTTGCTACCATAGGAATTATTAGAGCAATAGCATTTATAACCTCCCCATTTGTTAAATTTCTAACAGTTGTTACAAATGGAGTATCCAAATTGTTTGGGGTAGGAGAAAACGAGGAAGAATCGGTAACAGAAGAAGAAATCAAGATGATGATAGACCAAGGAGAGGAAAAAGGAACCATAAAAGAAGAAGAAAAAGAATTAATTAATAATGTATTTGAATTCAACGATATAACAGTTTCTGAAATTATGAGACACAGAAAAGATATTTTTGCAGTTGACATTAATATTAGTAATGAAGAATTATTACAAGAGCTTTCAAAAGAAGAATATCGTTATAGTAGAATACCAGTATATGATGAAACGATTGATGAAGTGAAAGGGATTTTATATGTAAAAGATGTACTGAAAAATATCAATAAAAAAAGTTTTAAAGTAAAAAATGTAGTAAAAGATGCTTATTTTGTATCACAAAATAGATTGATAAATGAAGTTTTTAAGGAACTGAAGAAAAACAAAAAACAAATAGCTATCATTGTAGATGAGTATGGAGGAACAGCAGGATTAATCACAATGGAAGATATACTAGAAGAGTTAGTAGGAGATATTTATGATGAATATGACAAAGAAGAAATCGAATATGAAGAAATAGATAAAAATACTTACATGCTAAGTGGAAGTATGACAATCTATGATGTTAATAAATTATTAGATGCTAATATACCAGAAGGAGATTATGATACTATTTCAGGATATTTACAAGATAAATTAGGAAGAATTCCAGAAGAAGAGGAGCAACCAATCGTGGATACCGAAAATGTAACATATAAAATAGAAAAATATGAGGATAAGAGAATTCTTAAAATAAAGGCATGTAAAAATAATACAGAAGAATAACGATTCTTTCCCACATATAGAAAGGAAAATAAAAATGAAAA
>CANEFU010000107.1 GCA_947426875.1 uncultured Clostridium sp. | reverse complement strand
AATAAAATTCTTTAGAAATGAACAAAAAGAAAAGACAAGATTTATTAAAAAATAATTAAACAAGGAGGGAATTATAAAATGGATATTATTAAATCTATTGAACATGAACAATTAAAAAACAAAATACCAGAATTAAAAGTTGGTAATACAGTAAGAGTACACGTAAGAATCAAAGAAGGAAACAAAGAAAGAATCCAAGTATTCGAAGGAATTATTATTAAAGTACAAGGTGGAGGAGTTAATAAAACCTTTACTGTTAGAAAAATTTCTTATGGTGTAGGAGTGGAAAAAACATTCTTAATCCATTCACCATTAGTTGAAAAAGTAGAGCTAGTAAGAGTAGGTAAAGCAAGAAGAGCAAGATTATTCTATTTAAGAGATAGAGTAGGTAAAGCTGCTAAGACAAAAGAGCAAATAGGAGCTAGAATCGAAGATAGAGAAATTGTTATCAAAGAAGATTTAGCAGAAGAACCAGTAGTAGAAAATGTTGAAACACCAGTTGTTGAAGAAGCTGCTAAAGTAGAAGCTGCTCCAGAAGAAGCTCCAGCTGTTGAAACGGAAAACGTTACGGTACAAGAAACAGTAGATACTGTGAAAGAAGAAGTAGTAGAAGACGTTAAAGCAGAACCAGTTGAAGAAGAAAAAGAAGAAGATAAAAAAGCTGAATAAGAATAAAAAATTGCCAAAAGGTTAATCCTTCTGGCAATTTTTTTATATATGAAACATATCTTCCATATTATACAGTCCATTTGGTTGTTTGACAAGAAACTTGGCAGCTTTTAAAGCACCTTCAGCAAACACATTTCTGGAATAAGAAGTATGTTTCAATTCAAACGTTTCAAATTCTCCAAAAAATTGAACTGTATGCTCTCCTACAATATTTCCACCCCTAATAGAATTCATACCAATTTCATGTTTATCTCGTTTTTCACGTTTGTCATGTCTATTGTATTCACAATGAAGGGTATTATCAAGAGATTGATTAATAGTATCAGCAAGCATTTGAGCAGTTCCACTTGGACTATCTATTTTTCGATTATGATGTGTTTCTGTTATTTCTATATCGGTATCTTTTAACATAGGAGCAAGCCATTGTACTAGTTTTTTCATAATCATGATATCATAAGACATATTGGCAGATTTAAAAATAGGAATTTGTTTGCTAAATTCTTCTATTCTTTTTTCTTCTTCTGCTGAAAAACCAGTAGTAGCAATTACCACAGGAATATGATTTTGAGTAGCATATGCTAAGATAGAAAAGGTAGCTACTGGAACAGAAAAGTCCACAATAACATCAGGTTTTTCTGTAATATTTTCAATTTTATTAAATACAGGAAAAGCAAATTCTCCTGTTACATTTTTATCAAAACCACATTTTAATAGTAAGTCCTCCTTTTGTTCTACCAAATCACAAACGATTTGTCCCATTTTTCCACTACATCCATTTACCATTACTTCTAACATATTTTAAGAATCCTTTCTATCATTTATTTACTATTTTTAATAATTCATTTTTTAGTATTTTTTCTTTCTCTTCACTCATTGGAGTAAGAGGTAATCTAGGAGAACCAAATTGATAGCCTAGTATATTTAAAGCTGCTTTCACAGGGATAGGATTAACTTCACTAAATAAAGCTTTTATCAAAGGGATGGTATCTAATTGCATCTTAGTCGCCATAGCAATATTGCCATCTAAAAAATTTTGAACCATGTTGTGAGTATATTCTGGTATAACATTAGATAAAACAGAGATAACACCAATTCCACCAACAGAAAGAATTGGTAAAACTTGGTCATCATTTCCAGAATAAATAGATAGATTATCACCGCAAAGGTGAGCTATTTCAGCAACTTGAGATAAATTTCCACTTGCTTCTTTGATGGCTACAATATTTTCTATTTTTGAAAGTGCTAAACAGGTTTTAGGCTCAATATTAACTCCTGTCCTACTAGGTACACTATAAAGGATAATAGGTAAAGAAACATTTTTAGCAATTTCCTTATAATGTTCAATTAAACCATTTTGTGTACACTTGTTGTAATAGGGGGTTACCACTAAAAGTCCATCAACGCCCAAACTTTCTACCAATTTGGAATATTCTATTACCTGTTTGGTATTATTTCCACCTGTGCCAGCGATAATAGGAATTCTTCCATGAGAAGTTTTTACAGCACATTCGATAGTTGCTATTTTTTCTTCTGTTGTCATAGTAGAAGCCTCACCAGTCGTTCCACAAACAATAATGCTATCTACCTGATTTTGAATTTGATTTTCTACTAGTTTTTCAAATTCTTTTAGATTTACACCATTTTCATCAAAAGGTGTACTGATGGCTGTACCACAGCCTTTAAATAAAATTTTTTTCATAAAATAATCACTCCTAAAAAGAGTATCAGCATATAAATGTACTTACATTTATATTATATAGAAATTATATTATAAAAAATAAAAAAAAGAAATAGATAGCAAAAACTTTATTAAATTTTTTCTATAGATAGCAATGATTTGAAAGATTCTATAAAAAATAACGAAAAAAAGTTTGCAAAAACTATTGACAAAAAATAAAATAAAAGATAAAATGAGAGCAACAAAAACGAACAACAATTCGAAGAACGAAAATTTGAATACAAGAAAAACAAGGAGTGATAAAAATGAATTTAGTAAAAAGAAAAGTAAACGTTAAAACAACTGTAAATAGCGTAATAGAAAGACATCCTGTTCCTGTGTTAGGGATTGACTATAAAGTGAAAATAATTTATAAAAACATAAAGATTACAGAGTTAGATGTTGAAGATAAAACGATAAAAATATCACTACCAAATCGATATAAAAAAATGGATAACAAAGAAATATTAGACTTAGCGATTGAGAAAATGTATGAGCAAATAGCAAAAGTAGAAATAGAAAGAGCCATGGAAAAAACAAGAATTATGGTTGGATTTGCACCAGAAGAATATGAAATTAGAAAAATGAAAACATTAGGAAAATGCGAACAAAATAAAATTAGTATTCACCCAGAAGTAGTAAAGTATCATAGAGAGGTAATTGATTATATTGTGCTTCATCAATATTGCCATTTGAAATATAAAAATCATACCAAAGCATTTTTCAAAATGTTAGAGCAATATCTACCAAGCTATAAAGAATGTGAAGAAATCTTGTTAAATTTGTAAAAGAAAGAAAATCTTCGAATGAAATAAGTAAATTCGAAGATTTTTTATGATAAAACCTCGACAAAAAACTAATAAAGTGATAATATAATAATTGTATATTGGGGTATCGCCAAGCGGTAAGGCATCGGACTCTGACTCCGACATGCGTAGGTTCGAATCCTACTACCCCAGCCAATTATTGTTGTGGAGGTAACAAATGAAAAATAGTAAAGGTATTACATTAATATCATTAGTAGTAACCATTATCATACTAATCATATTAGCTTCAGTAGCAACTTATAGTGGAATTGACGTAATTAATTCTTCGAAATTAACAGCATTTACAACAGAATTAAAAATAATGCAAACACAAGTAAATGGAATTTATCAAAAATATAGAGGAAATGAAACGATAGAAGTAAATGGAAACACTTATTATGGAGAAGTAGACAGTAAAGGAGATACAACCAAGCAATCTATTTTAAAGATAGGAACAGAGCTTACTGATGAAGATAAAACATTATTTTTAACATTATCAAAAGATTCGAAAAGTGGCATTACAGCATCACAAGGAGAAGGATATCGCCGTTGGGACAAGCAATTAATAAAAGATTTAGGAATTGAAGGAGTAGAGCAGGAAGTTTTCGTTAACGTAGAGAAAAGAAGTATAGTAAGTTGTAAAGGATTAAAATATGAAGAAAAAATGTATTATACATTAAAGCAATTACCTGACAGTTTGTATAATGTAGAATATGAAAATTCCAATATAGGACGACCAACCTTTACGATAACAAAGATAAAACAAGAAAACGAAAAATGGAAAATTAATATTTCAAATATTGTATATGAAAATGGCTATATTGACAAATGGGAAGTAAAATATAAAATAACAGGAAAAGAAAACTGGAATACAACAAAAGATTTAAGTTTTGTAGTGAATGCACCAGGAAGATATAGCATAAAACTTGCAAATGGAGATGTTGAATCTGATACACAAATTATTTCAATAGGCTCTTGGTATGATAATACAGCAAAAGTAAATGTACCGAATTTAAATGAAGATATGATACCAGTCTACTGGGATAATGCCAATCAGGAAAAAGAAATAGTGCCAACAAGTGCAGAAGAAGAGTGGAATAATTGGTATAACTATGTAGCAGGAGATAATACCAATGATACCAAAACAAGTAAATGGGCGAATGCTAAAACAATAGACGGAAATTATTGGGTGTGGATACCAAGATATGAATATAAAATTCTAAGTGGAGAAGGAAGCAGTACAGCAGGAAAAATAGAAGTGAAATTCATACCAAAAAATCAAACAACAGCAGATGTAGGGTATAAAATTCATCCAGCTTTTATCAATGGAAGCAATAACAACTTTAAAAATGGAGAATGGGATAGTGAGCTTTCCGGAA
>CANEFU010000106.1 GCA_947426875.1 uncultured Clostridium sp. | reverse complement strand
ATTTCTTGGGTTTTATATGAATATGGAAAGGCAACAGGAGATGATGCTTTAGTAAAAGAATTTGGGGAGTTCAACATGATACCTCAGCTTTACTAACGGTTAACTGGGAAAAGTTAGGATTTGAAGTAATACAAATTAGTCAAGGGCAAAATATAAAAGATCTTTTACAACCAGGTGATATTATCGTAAGACGAGGGGGAGGAACACATCATACCAATATTACAGTAGAAGTTAAAAATGGAAAAGTTTATTCCTATGACTGTGGTAATGCAAACAATTGGAGAAAAAGTGGTGGAAAACCAATTGATAGAACCTATTTTACAACAGTTAGTGCACCAGGTTTGATTGTTCGAAAGAAATAAAGGAGGTGGAATACTATGAATTTGGATTTCTTAAACATGAAAAAATTAAAAAGAAATATTTTAATACTTAGTATAGGTATTATAGCCATCGTAATCATGATGATAATAATCTTAGCAGGACAAAAAGAACAAGAAGTAATAGAAGAATATGGCAATGAGGAAGGAGATTATGAAAATTATCATTATGATAAAGAAATCGTAACAGACCATTCCACCTTTTTCAGCATAGCAAATTGTGTTCAAGAATATTTAAATAGTATTTCCTTAAAGGTAGAAGATATTAGTAGTACACCAGTAAGAGGTTCTAAAATGCGAAGTGCAGCTACTATTTATGCAGAAAATCAAGACATAACAGATGAAACCAGTAAAAGAGAAGCCATCTATAACTTTTTAGATAGTACTTATATAGAAAAAAACAAGATAACAAAGGAAAATATATTAAACAAAATAGGAAAGCAAGAAGAAGTACTTTTAACACCGTTAAAGATGTATCAAGTACCAAGTAGCAAAGGAACAGCACAATATGCTTTATATGGCAAAACAAAACCAATAGAAGAAGGCGAAGAAAAAGAAGTATATTTTGTTATTTCTGTTGATAAAAACAATAATACTTTTAGCATTACACCAATTGATAACAATAGTTATGAAGATGTAAAAGATATTCCAATAGCAGAAGGAAAGACAATCGAAAAGAATGATAATAATAGTTATTCTTATCGCATTATGCAAGACAATGAAGTAGCACAAAAATACTTTACCTATTATAAAAAACTAATGGAAGCAGATGCTACAGCAGCATACGAATTATTAGATGAAGAATATAGAAATAAAAGATTTGGCGGATTAGAAGCATTTAAAGCATACATGGAAAAAAATCAAGAAGAAATAGAAGGATATCTAGCACAAGAATATGAACTAAATCAAAAAAAGGATAAAACAGAATATATCTGCAAAGACCAATATCAACACTATTATATTTTTGAGGTAGAAGGGGTTATGCAATTTTCTGTCAAATTAGATAACTATACCATAGAGGAAGAAGAAGTAAAACAAGAATATCAACAAGCAAAAGAAACAAGAAAAGTGGAAATGAACATAGATAAATGGATTATCATGTTAAATCATAGAGATTATAAAGCGGCTTATGAAGTATTAGATGAAGAATTTAGAGCCAATTATTTTCCATCAGTAGAGGAGTTCGAAGACTATATGAGAACGACATTCCCTATTTACTATGGACTAACCTTTTCAGATTATTCGAAAGAAGCAGGTGTTTGCATACAAGATATCTTGTTAACGGATATAAGAGCAGAAGAAAAAATGGTATTACATGAAACAATTCTTATGAAACTAACAGATGACGGATTTAGAATGTCTTTTAGAATATTGAGCTAAAACTACGGGCGTATGAAATACGTCCGTTTTTATATGGCAAAAGAGAAGAATACATCAATTTGTCATAAAAACTTAATATAAGGAAATAACATATGGCAAAAAGTAATATCCCTAGTACAAAAGAAGAATAATTAAGAAGCTAAGGTAAAGAAGCATCTTTACAATAAGAAATAAAGTATAGTACAATAAAAGAGTATAAATGTTTTATGTAAAGAGATGAAGAAAGGGGCAAAACTATGAAATTGGATAAAGTAGAAACAAAACATAAAAAAGTTTCTAAGAAAACAATGATAATAGGAACTTCTACTATTGCTATCATGACATTTTGTGGCATTACAGGATGGGCTTTGGTAAAAAATAATAAAAATCGAATCGTAGAATTTGCACAAAATGTAATATCTGGACAATCTACAAAAGAGGCAACAGCAGTAGGAGAGAATTTAGATACAGGAATGGCATCGAAAGAAGAAATTGATAAAGTAGTGGGAAAGATGGATAAAGAAAATATAGAGCAGTTGGAGAGATATTTGCGCAAAGCAGGTTTTGGTTATTCTACTGAAAATGTGGAACCCTATCGTAAGAGCGTAGAAGAAATTGAAAAATACGATAAAGGGAATAAAATTGCTCCTGCTGAAAAAATATACATGTTGTATTTTGGCGAAAAAGAAAAACCAAAATATGGAGAATTTCCTGGAGTAGAACCGAAAATAAGCTTTGAGTCTTATCCACCAGATATTCCAAAAGAAATAGATTATTCTTATGTGGAAGCTAAATATACGTATAATGGGAAAACGGTTAGTTCCGGCAAAGTTTATTGTGTTGTAGGAACAGAAGAAACGGGAAAAAGGCATGCAACGGAAAAGATTCAGGGGCAATATTATTTAGACCATGAGGATTGGAAGAAAAATCAACTTATTTATGATAAGTGGAAAGAATATAGTAACAAAAGAGACCAACGTCTTTCTTTATGGAAAGGTTTATATTTTAGAGAACAAGATGTAGATAAAACTTTTGATGGTTATACTTATTTTTATGCAAGATTAGCAAGAGCAGCACTAAAATTAAGTGATTCACCATCCAATGCCTTAGATGAAAATGGAATGAAAGACTTAATTGATACCTTATATAAACAAATTTGGGATGATGACGGAAATGAAAGAGAAGATAAAAATGTTCTCAATAAGTATCTAAGTGGAGAAAAATATGATGTGTATGAAGGCTCTTCCTCATCAGGTGGAGGTAACGGTAACACATCAGGAGGTGGTTCATCAGGCGGAGGAAGCTCATCAGGTGGCGGTGACACATCAGGAGGAGGTTCTTCAGGTGGTGGTGACACATCAGGAGGAAGCTCGTCAGGCGATTCTTCTGAACAGCAACCTCCAGAAGAACTAGAAGACAAAGTAGCACCAAGTATTGTAAGAGCTAGTGTAACATCACCAGTAACAGGAATATACAATAAAGGACAAGAAGTAAAAATAAAAGTAGAATTTGATAAAAAAGTTTATGGAGAAGCTAAAAAGGTAGACATCAATAAAAATACAGCACCGAAATTAATGATAAGATGGGGAGAAGGAGAAAATAAACTAGCTACTTTTGACTCAGTAAGTGGAAGAGCTATCATGTATACTTATATAATCGATAAAGCAGACCAAGGAAAATTACAAATAGGAAAAAATGATAATTACATTGGAAGTGTCTATAATGAATCAGGTTATAAAGCACAATTGAAAAGCATTAGTAAATTAGAAGAAGACAATGTAATTGAAGCAGATAATATGGCACCAACTGTAGAAAAAATGGAAGTGATATCAGAAGCGGGAGAATATAAAACAGATAGTGAAATAGAGATAAAAGTTACCTTTAATGAAAAAATTTATACCGATAGAAATAAAATTCCATTGATAAATGAAACGGCTCCAATTTTAAATATTAGTTTTGGAGAAGGAGAAGTAAGAAATCCGGTTGTAGCAGAAATAAATAATGAAGAGATGTATATTATATACAAGTATAAAATAACCAACGAAGACAGAGGAAGTTTGAAAATAGATGCCAAAAATGCCTTTGATGGAAGTAAAACAATATGTGATGAGTTTGGCAATGAAGTAAAACCAACAGAAGGAAAAGAGTTAACAGGAAACCAAATTACAGCTAATCTTAATTTATCACAAATAACATTAGACAAACAAGAAATAACATTAGACTTAAAAGGCACAAAAACAGCTGTTATAACAGCAACGGTAACACCAAATACAACCGCATTAAGCTGGGAAAGCTCAGATGAGGAGGTTGCTACCATAGAGGGAGAAACAGGAACCATAACAGCACTAGCAGTAGGAGAAACAATGATTACGGTAACAGCAGAAGATGGAGCAGAGGCAACCTGTAAAGTAGTTGTAAAAGATACAACAACAGGAGAAACCAAAATACAATTAAATCAAAATACATTAGAGTTAGACTTAAATAAAACGAAAACAGCTCAATTAACAGCAATGGTAACGCCGACACCATTAGCTATTGATTGGAGTAGTACAGATGAGGAAATTGTAACAGTAAATGAAAATGGACAAGTAACCGCAATCAAAAAAGGAGAAGCAACTATTATAGCAAAAGCAAAAGATGGAACAACAGCTACTTGCGAGGTAAAAGTAATCAATAGCAATGCCAATGCAATCGAGCCAACTCGTATCGATTTAAATTTACAAAATGTAAAAGTAGTTTCCGGAAAAACAAAAGAAATTCAACTAAAGACAAGAGTAACACCTTCCAATAGTAATACCAATCAACAAATTAAATACGAAAGCAGTGATGAAACAGTAGCATCAGTAGACGAAAAAGGAAAAGTAACG
>CANEFU010000105.1 GCA_947426875.1 uncultured Clostridium sp. | reverse complement strand
TTTTTGAAATTAGGTACACATCTTTATTTTTATTTTTTTTTAAAAATATAATTATTTAAAAAGATGTGTCCCCAATTGCACAAAAAGGGGCAAAGAGAAACGTCCCCAATACACACTACATGATTCCCATTTTTTTGGCGAATTGTTTGCCTTTTTTCATTAACTTCTTTCTGTTCATACTATCAGATTCTGCATACATCATCATGATTCCAGTGGTAATTAATCCACCAATCATTACACCTTTAACAAATTTCATTTTATTCACCTCAATTTTATTCTTTCTCTTTTTGTTTCTTTTTATACTGTTTTCTATATAACTTAAAGATGGAATATATTTCATTCATAGCAATTATTGCTAAAAAGATACCAAAACCTTTTTTTAGGATTCCTACTTCCATATGAATGGATAAGTTAGCTCCTATAATAGCTCCCAATATTCCAAATACAGATATGATTATGCCTAGTTTCTTATCAATATTTTTATTTTTTAAATTTACAATGATTGCTACTATAGCTGTTGGAATAAAAAAAATCAAATTGGTTGCTTGTGCAATATGCTGTTCTATTCCTAACAAAAAAGAAAGAAGAAAAATTAATATGGTTCCTCCTCCCATTCCTGTTCCACTTACAATTCCTGCCACTATCCCTATTAGTATTTCTGTCATACTTTCCATTCCTTTTTTATTCTTTACTTAAATCAGCATCTTATAAGATACATAAATTAAAAATATAGTAAATGCTATTTTCATTACTTTTTCTGGTAATTTTTTCAATAGTTTTGCCCCTATATACCCGCCAATAGCGCCCCCTGTTGCACACAATATTGCTATTTTCCAATCAATAAAATTACCTTGATAGTAGAAAAAACTACTCGTTATTACCATTGGTAAAATACAAAAGACAGAAGTTCCTCTTGCTTTTGTGGCATCTGCATCTAATAAATAGATAAACGCTGGTACCAGTATCATACCTCCGCCTGTTGAAAATAAACCGCTTATCACTCCTGCTAATAATCCAATTATCATCTTTTTTATCATAATAAAAACCTACTTTTTAGTAGGTTTTCCATTTTTTATTGTTTTATTCAAAGTTATAATATTTTGTTCCTAGCATTTTGTCTGGTAAGTATTGTTGCTCTACATAGTGCCCCGGAAAATCATGTGGATATAAGTATCCTTCACTATATCCTAATTCTTTCATTTTTTCAATTGGCGCATTTCTTATGTGCATTGGAATTTCTCCTGTATCTTTTGTTGTTACGTCTTCTAACGCCTGATTGATTCCCATATAAGTGGCGTTAGATTTTTTAGAAGTGGCAACATATACTGCCGCTTCTGATAATAATATTCTTGCTTCTGGCATTCCTATCATATGAACTGCTTGCATAGCACTATTGGCCACTACTAAAGCATTTGGATTTGCCATTCCCACGTCTTCTGATGCACATATAACAATCCTTCTAGCTAAAAATAATGGGTCCTCGCCTCCATTCAAAGCTCTTGCTAAATAAAATATAGTTGCATCTGGGTCAGAACCTCTCATGGATTTGATAAAAGCACTAATATTATCATAATGTTCTTCTCCATTTTTATCAAAAATTGCTTTTCTGTTTTGTATACTATTTTTAATAACTTCATCTGTTAAATGAATATAACCATCTTCCTGCATTGGTGTTGTTAAAGTAGCAACTTCTAATCCATTAAGGGCTGTTCTGACATCTCCATTACTAATAGCTGCTATCTTTTTTAGTGTTTCATCTTCGATTTTGATATGATATTCTCCTAATCCATCTTTTCTTTCCAATGCATTTTTTAATACTTGATAGATATCCTCTTCTGTTAAAGGATTTAATTTAATCACCATTGACCTTGAAATTAACGCCTTGTTAACTTCAAAATAGGGATTTTCTGTTGTTGCCCCAATTAATATGACTGTTCCATTTTCTACATAAGGAAGTAAGGCATCTTGTTGTAATTTATTGAATCTATGAATTTCATCGATAAATAAAATACTTTTACCAATTGGATTTAGCATAAAGTTTCTGGTTTCTTCCACTACTTTTTTGATATCTGCTACTCCTGACGTTACCGCATTTATCTTATAAAATTTATACTTTGTCGTTTCACTAATCACCCTTGCTAATGATGTCTTTCCACAGCCTGGAGGTCCAAACAAAATAATGCTTGATAACCTATCTGCTTTTATCGTTCTATATAAAATTTTATCTTTTCCGAATAACATGCTCTTGTCCTACATATTCCTCAAGCGTTTTTGGTCGCATACGAAAAGCTAATGGTTCATTATGATTCATGATTTTTTCCTCCGTCCCCAAAATCATTTTCCTAAAAGATTTAAACCTCTTTTTATTAAATCTTCGGTTGATAATTCATTTTTATCTAATTTGGTAAATGCTTTTTCTATTTCTTTTTTATTGTATCCTAATACTTGAAGAGCTGCCATGGCTTCCGCTACTTTGTTGTTGTTTTCAATTGCTTCTTGAATTTTATCTTTTGTTTCTAGTTCTGTTTCTGCTTCTGCTTTTGATTGGCTGTTTACTTGTGCTTTTATTTTTTCCACTGTTTGCTCTTTTGTTATTTTATCCTTTAATTCTAATATAATTCTTTGAGCTGATTTAGCACCGATTCCTGGAATTTGTGTTAATGCTTTTACGTCTTCAGATATAACGGCTAAGGCAAATTCAGATGGCTCACACACAGCTAACATAGTTAGTGCTGTTTTGGCTCCTACACCACTTACACTAATTAGTAATTCAAACATTTTTAGTTCTTCTAATGTATTAAATCCATAGATACTAATATCATCTTCTCTTACTTTATAATAAGTGTGTACTTTTACGCTCTCTCCTATATTTCCTATCTTTTCAATTCCTACTTCTGACATGAATACTTTATAGCCTAAACCACCTACGTCGATTACGATATATCCTGTCATTTTCATCTCTAAGGTTCCTTTAATATATGCTAACATTTTTTATTTCCTTTCCCTTTTTTGATTTCTATGTATCATAAAAATACGTTGCTTCTAAATCTGCTTCATGTGTTAATAACGCTATTGGATATTTAGTATAACTACTTCCAATTGCATTGTAATTTTCCTTTGGTTCCGTATATCCCATATGCCAACGAATTGAATATTTTTCTTCTGGTGTTAGTTTGATGTATTCCGTTATCATCATAACTGACTTTTCTCCATGTCCATAAGGTATGGTATCATCAATGGTATAATATGGTACTTTTTCCCATACACCTAATGCGTTTTTAGCATTTCTATAATCTACTTTATAAAAATTAGTTTTACATATGTCATGTAATAAACCTATTATTATGATAGATTCTTCTGGTATTTCAATTGGCATAATGCACTTTTCCACTTTGTGTTTTAAGATTTCATATACTTTTAAACTATGCTCTACTAATCCTCCTTCATGGTCTCCATGAAATCTTGTACTAGCTGGTGCTTTAAAAAAGTCTGATTTTTCTAAAAAGTTAATCAGTTCTTCTATTCCTTCTCTTTTTACCGTTTTTAATAGCTCTAAAAATTGCTCTTTCATTTTCTCCGCCCCTTTTTGTTTTCTTTTTGACATTATATAAACACTTGCCAAAAAAGTCAAGTGTTTTACCAAATTTTTGTTCTTGTTTATTTTTCCCACGCTTCTCTTGATTTCTCTACATCTCTCAAGCACGCTTCTATTTCTTCTAAATCTTCTTCTGTATAAATTTCTTTTGTTTTTTCTTCTCCTATTTCCCTTAAAATCTTTTTTCCCCAACTATTCTTTTCTTTTCCTTCCTTATCTTTAGAAGGCGGATGATGTGTAATCTTAGCAACTCTTTCCGGATTTTCTTTTGCTTCTTTTCTTAAAACTGACATATCCATTCTATCTTCTCTTATCAATTTATCTTCAAGCTCTATATAATTTTCTGTATCCAGCATAAATGTTGCTACTCCATAAGCTGGTATAATTTTTCCTTTTTCTTTTTTATACATCTTTTCTACAATTGTTTTTTGTGAATTATTTAAAGTTACAATTAGATAGCCATCTATATACTTTTTAGTATAGCCTTTATCTAATCTAGAAAATAACTTCCATCTTTCATAGGGGTCTGTTATGGTTTGCTTTTTTTCTTTTGCTTCTCTCTTTTGGATTTCTTTTTGCTCTTTTCCTCCTTCTCCTTTGAGTTCTGTTGCATAAGCATGTAAACACTCTACTAACTCATCTCTCATTTCTTTATCATCATCATAGGTACTATATATTAACATCATTTTTTGAACGTCTTCCATATCTGGATTCCTTAATATTTCCTTTATTCTGTCGTTTTCATTTCCCTTTCGAAAGAATTCTTTAGCATCTTTTGGACTTAAATTTCCTTTTATCGCTAACTCTTGAATTAATTCTTCTCCTCCATAATTCAACATGGCTTCTATTGTTACTAAATTATCTTCATAGAGTTGTAGGATGTCTTCTCTTCTAAATCCTTTTCTGGCTAACGCTTTTATATCTATTTTTTCATCTTTTACGGTTTGATATAATAAATTATACTTTTTATAGGGTAATGTATCTTTTGATTTTCTTGCTTGTCTATAACATTCTATTAATTTTTCTTCTATTATTGCCTTTTCTTCTTCATCCATTTC
>CANEFU010000104.1 GCA_947426875.1 uncultured Clostridium sp. | reverse complement strand
AAGAGCAGTACAAAATGCCATTCAAAAAGTAAAAAATGATTTTGGGGACGGAGGAAAAAATCATGATAAGGAATTGCTAGAAAAAATGGAAATCCCTGTGTTTGGCATGGTAAAAAATGATAAACACCAAACGAGAGCTTTAATGGAGTCCCAAAGAAATGAGTTAGTAATATCACAAAATTTGATGAATGTAATTACAAAATTCCAGGATACGGTGCATGATACAGCTATTACGTATCACAGAAAAATAAGAGATAAAGAAATTACCAAATCAGAATTAGACGAAATTAGTGGGATTGGAGAAGTTAAGAAAAAAGCTTTATTAAAACATTTTGGAAGTGTAGAAAAAATAAAAAAAGCTAGCATAGAAGAGTTAATGCAAATAAAAGGGATTAACCAAGAATTAGCAAATAAATTGAAAGAATAGAGAAAAGACGAAGGAAATACCTTCGTTTTTTATTGTATAGTAAAAATTAGTTTTTTCTATACAACAAAAACACATTCCCAAAAGAATTCTTGTAGAATTTTCGAGGGTGAACAAGGACAGAGCATGTAAGTTATCTAAAATGTCAAAAAATTTTGTTCATGTGCCTTTTGTTGTTTAAAGAGTTAAGTTTGATTAAAAATGAATTAAAAATTTTCGATTTTAGGAATAATCATAAAAAAACTTGCATATACATATAAAGAAAAAATACAAAGGGGGAAGTATTTATGGAATGCGCAAAGGATGAGGTTTTTCAAATTAGGTATAATACCAAATTGAATCGATTAGAGATAAAATCAGAAAGTTGGACAAGTAGACTATGTAAAAAAATAAAGAGGCACAAATTGTTGACAACTACGATAGTTGCTTTTGTTATGTTTGCTACTCTTAATATGGTTATGATATCCAGTTTTATGAAAATTTTAGAGAATATATAGAGAAACTTGGAAAATTTAATAAAATATGATAAAATACTACTATTCTAAGAAAGAGGAGGAATAGTAGTTTTTTAGCTACGGAGAAGTATGAAAATAGCAAATGAATGGAAAGAATATAAAATATTAGATATGGCAGAAGGTCAAAAATTAGAGAAATGGGGAGAAATTATTTTAGCTAGACCAGACCCACAAATTATATGGAAAGACAAAAGTTTTCCCAATAAGTGGAAGGAAATAAATGCAACGTATCATAGAAGTAAAACAGGTGGAGGCTCATGGGAATTTAAAAAAAAGATGCCAAAAGCTTGGCAAGTACACTATAAAAATCTAACTTTCAATATTAAGCCGATGGGATTTAAACATACAGGACTTTTCCCAGAACAAGCTGTAAATTGGGATTGGATGATAAATAAAATAAAATCAGCCAAAAGAGAAATAAAAGTATTAAACTTATTTGCCTACACAGGAGGAGCAACAGTAGCTTGTTTATCGGCAGGGGCATCAGTGTGTCATGTAGATAGTTCAAAAGGAATGACAACGTGGGCAAAAGAAAATGTAACAGCATCTGGTTTGCAAGAAAAACCAGTCAGATTTATTATTGATGATGTAGTGAAATTCGTAAATAGAGAAATCAGAAGAGGAAATAAATATGATGCTATTATTATGGACCCACCATCTTATGGAAGAGGAGCAAAAGGAGAAGTATGGCAATTTGAAGAAAACATTTATGATTTAGTAGAGCTATGCTCACAAGTATTATCAGAAAAACCACTATTCTTTTTAATCAATTCCTATACAACAGGGATATCAAGTACCGTATTACAAAATATTTTAAGTGTGACAGTCAATAAAAAGCATAAAGGAAAATTAGAATGTGGAGAAGTAGGACTTCCTATGGAAAATTCAAAATTAATATTACCATGTGGAATATATGGAAGATGGGAAAGCTGATTTTGGGGACGGAGGAAAAAATCATCTTGATAGACAAATATAATATTTAATAGAAGAAAGAAATGAAGAAGGATGATTTTTTCCTCCGTCCCCAAAATCATCCAAAGGAGAAGTAGATGCAGAATTTAAAAATATTATTTGAAGATAATCATATTATTGTAGTGGAAAAACAACCCAATATTCCGTCGCAAGCAGATAAAACGGAAGATAGGGATATGTTAACAATTGTAAAACAGTATATTAAAGAAAAGTATAATAAACCTGGAAATGTATATTTAGGATTAGTGCATAGACTGGATAGACCAGTTGGTGGCATTATGATTTTTGCAAAAACCTCAAAAGCAGCATCTAGGTTAAGTAATCAAGTTAGAGAAAAAGTATTCAAAAAGAAATATTTAGCAGTGGTAGATGGGGAGTTGGAGCAAAAAGAAGGAATATTAGAAGATTATTTATATAAGGACGAAAGGCATAATACAAGTAAAGTAGTAAGTAAGGAAAAGAAAAATGCTAAACTAGCAAAATTGGATTATAAAGTTTTAAAATATAATGAAGTAAAAAATTTGAGCTTAGTAGAAATTGACTTGCATACAGGAAGACATCATCAGATAAGAGTTCAACTATCTCATTTTGGGCATAGCATTTTTGGCGACCAAAAATATGGAACAAGAGGACAAGGAAAGCAGATTGCATTATGGGCTTATCAACTTACAGTAAAACATCCTATTACCAAAGAAGAGATGACATTTGAAGATTTACCAGAATCAACAGGAACATGGTGTATTTTAAGAGATAAATAAAAGAAATTTCCAATGTATGGAGGTTTCTTTTTTTGGTTTAAAGTATTAACGAGAGTTGTAATGGAAAGAATATTCAAAATTAACAGAAAATATTATGTAAAAAAGAAATAAATCAAAAACCCAAAAAGTATTGTAAGATAAAAAAACAAAAAATATAATAAAGAAAAAACAAAAGAAGGAGAAAAAACGATGAAACAGGAAAAAACTAGTAAAGGTATTACTTTAATTGCATTGGTAATTACCATAATTATACTATTAATTTTAGCAGGAATAAGTATTGCAACATTAACAGGAGAGAATGGATTACTAAATAAATCGCAAGTAGCAAAAGAAGAAACCATAAAAGCACAATTAAAGGAAGAGTTAGAATTAGAAATAAGCAATATAAGTGCTGAGAAAATGCTACAAGGTAAAAAAATAGAGCGAAACGATTTAAAAGAATTAACAACTATAGGCGCAACAATAGAAACAGTAGGGTTACCAGCGGAAGGAGAATATAAAGATTATTCTTTTGAGGTAGACGAAAACTATAAAGTAGAAATTATTAGTAAATTAAAGGGAGAGAAGCCTCAATTGAAAGTAGAATTACTGACATCAGGAGTGACTATAGAGGGAGAAGAACTTGAAATAAAGGTTACTGCCACTGTAACAGATGGTATTATTGAAGTGATACAAGCTAGTGAAGGAGCAACCATAAAAGAAGAAATAAATGAAAATGAAAAGATATTTAAAGTGACTCAAAATGGAATCTATTACTTTAAAGCAAAATCAAACACAGGAAGAAGTACAATAGAAAAGTTAGAAATAAATACAATGAAAAAAAGACCAGAAGTCGAAATAAAAAATATAGGATATAAGAAATTTACAGTAGCAATAACATGTGATTATTCAGAAGAATTAATAACAGAATATCGATATTATATAAATGGAGAATTAAAATCAAGTAAAACGACTCGGAGAGGCATGTGAAATAGAAGGCTTAGAGCAAAATACAGAATATACAGTCTATGTCGAAGTCTGCATGGGAGAGGAACAAATTCCAAGTAAGTCGATTAAAGCCAAAACGAAAGAAATTCCAACTAAAATGATAGAGACATTCAATCTTTTCAAAGAAATAAAAAGCCTAAATAAAACACCAGAAGAATACGGTTTTACCAAAACATTAAAGGATGTTACTGACGGATGTGTAATGGAAGCAAATAATTTATGGATAGGTGCTTGGACTAACTATAGAGAATTTGATGCGAGATTTTCGCTTCCATGTAAAGAAAAAATTTTTTCTGCACAAAAAATCACAGTTGTTTATCAATTAAGTGGCGATGGAAGTTCAACAATTAGTGGCGAAACGATTATTACCTATATGGATAATACAAAAGAAACAAAAAAGACAGCAACATCAACGAAAGCGGGAGTTAACCAATATACCGATTATACAACAGAAATAGAATTGCAAAACAAGCAAATTAAATCTATTGAACTTAGAATGTATCGGAATAAATGAGGATTTTTCAGGGGCAAGAGGAAGAGTATATAATATCATATTAGAAGGTGCCAAAGTTTATGATTTATCTGTTGAGTAAAAGACCATACATATAGAAATAAGGAAAAATAAAGAAATTAATAAGAATAAGACGTCATAAAAATGAAGAAACCCCTCCTTGTTAGACAAAAAAGTTTAACAAGGAGGGGTTCGTGCAAAAGCATCTTATTTTTGAAACTTTAACATTTTTCTGAAAAAAGCTAGGAAATTTTAAAAAGTATTTGCATTTTGGAAAAAATTGTGTTACAATATCGAAGAAATAAAAGAGAGAAACCGTAGGAGGAAAATAAATGGAAATAGCAAAAGGAATATTAATAGTAATCTACTTTATAGTAGCATTAGCATTAATCATATTAACATTAATACAATCGAAGGAAGATGCAGGATTATCATCTACTATAACAGGTTCATCAGCTAACAACTTTTTTGAAAAAAACAAGGGAAGAACAAAAGAAGGAA
>CANEFU010000103.1 GCA_947426875.1 uncultured Clostridium sp. | reverse complement strand
TATAAGGATAATAACGAGATTCAGCATTTAGTTCCAATTTTAAATTTTGTGCTAAAAATGCTTCGATTTTCTTTTTGATAAGAATGCAATCAGATTTCGTTTTCAAAAGTAAAATAAAATCATCCATGTAGCGAGTGTAGTATTTTATTTTTAATTCTCGCTTAATATATTGGTCCAATTCATTTAAATAAATATTAGCAAAAAATTGACTTGTATAATTACCAATAGGAATTCCTACTTGTTGCTGATGGATAGGAGCGTTAAAAATTAAAATTTGTGTTAAATTGAGTAATAGAGGGTCTGCGACATATTTTTTCATAATATCAAATAAGATGCAAGGATTAATACTATAAAAAAATTTTTTTATATCACATTTTAAAACCCAAAAATCACCAGAATTTCTTTGATAAATACGCATTTGTTTTTGAACCTCTTCTACGGCTTTGTGAGTTCCTTTATTAGATAAACAAGCAAATGTAGTAGAAATAAATTTAGGTATAATATAAGGTTTTATAAATTCTTCTACATACCATTGATGAACAATTCTATCTTTATAAGGCAAGGCTTGAATTAATCTTTCTTTTGGTTCAAATACTTTAAAAGTATAATATTTTCCTAATCGATAACTACCATTTTTTAGTTGGTTAATTAAGTTTACAATATTATTTTCTAAATTAAGCTCATACTGAATTACTTCACATTTGTAAGCTTTATTTTTTTTGGCTCTATAATGAGCTTCTAGCATTTTTTGAAAAGTTAAATTTTCTAAGAATACATTTTTTATCTTTTTATGCATGAACTAATCCAACCTCCTAACATATTACAAATGTCAGTAATTAAATTACTCCAAGTTTGATAATTTTGTATGGTTATGTATTTATATTTATAAGATAGTCTAATATGAACTTTTAATAAATTTAAATTAATATCAAATTCATTGAGATATTTTAATTTATCTTGTTTTCGATAATTTTTAATGGCATACATTAAATTTCGAAGTCCTGCATATAAAGTAGTTTTTATTTCATTTACTAGGGCAAAGTTTTCACTTTTAGGATATTTTCTAATAATATCATTGGAATAATCAATCAGTGACAAATATTTTTGATAAATTTTTAAGGTACTTTCATTGGTATCTTTAGTAGATGTAGTTGAATTCAAAATTTCATCTCCTTTGTAAATTCTTTAGCTTGCATCGTAATACTTTCAATTGTGGAATAAGCTTCGCTAATGGATAAGGTATTAGAATCAATGCTAGATAATTTGCGTATAAAATCTTTGATAGTTGCGTTTAAAATGTAGTCATTACTTGAATGTGTTTTTTCTGTAATGGTATCTACAATGTGTAGTTCGTAACCTGCTTTTTGGATAAGAGAAGAATATTTAGCTAAATTGTTGACAGGAAAACCACATTTTAAGACAGATTCATTTAAGTTTGTTAATTTAAGATTTAAAAGGAAAGACATCTTTTTGGCGTCTTCTTCCAAAAAAATATAAAAAATTCCACTTTTAAATAAATACAAAATAGAAGAATTTTGTTTTTTTAATAATAAATATTTTTCATATAATTTACTCATAATAAAATCCTTTCTTCCAGTTTTTAGGATATTATAAAACAAAAACAACAAAAAATTAACCCTAAAGGGTTAAAAAACTGGAATTATATGGTTATTAAAACTAGGAACTAGTTGTTGTATAATGAAAAAGAAAAATAGATTTAGGAGATGCATATTATGGAAGAATGGTATAAACGATTTTATACAAAAGAAAAGTGGGTAAAAAAATCAGCAGAAATCGAAGGCCAATTGTACGATAGATTAAAAGAAATAGCCGAAAAAGAATTAGATGCATCGATTAATAAAATAATTGATGCATGTGTTGATAATTTAAAATTAGAAGATAAAGTGGTTATTTATCGAAAAGAGAAAAATGAAATTAATGTAGCTAGGTCGATTATAGTAAGAGAATCTATCTATAAAAAATTAGAGGAACTAAGAGAAAAGTATGGTATATCAATATCGAAAATTATTAATATTGCCATAAAAGAGGGAATTGAAAAATATGATAATAGATGATTTTGGGGACGGAGGAAAAAATCATCTTTCACTATTGAAATTGAAAATCAACTAGGAAAAACAGAAAAAGGAAAGATGATTTTTTTCTCCGTCCCCAAAATCAGGAATTACAAATTTCTTTCATACAAATCCTTAATAAAAACATCCTTTTCTTCGAAATTATCAACAAAACCAACTTTTGCTATTTGTTCATTCTCATTCAATCCTTGCACCCAAACAGCTCTTTCATCATAAAAAATATCAAACTTTTCATTATTATTTAAAATCATATTCATTCTTTCCAAATTCATAGAAAATCCTCCTTTTAATAAAAGTATATCCATGAAAAATAAATTTATAACAAATTTGACTTATAATTTTATTTACGTTAAAATGATTTTGGGGACGGAGGAAAAAATCATCTTCCAATAGTAAAATTAAAAATAAATTAGGAAAAACAAAAAAGGAAAGATGATTTTTTCCTCCGTCCCCAAAATCATTTAAGGAGGAAGTTTTTTATGAGGATAGAGTATAGAGATAAAATAATGGAGGTAGAAGAAGAAACGACAATACAAGAGTTATTACAAGAAGAAATAGAAAAAAGTGAGTATCCAGTGATAGGAGCCATATTTAATAATCAGTATGTTAATTTAAGTTATCCAATAAAAGAAGGGGGAGAAATTAAATTAATTGATATTGCTTCAAAAGAGGGAACTAAAATATATAGAAGGACAATTATATATATTTTAGGAAAAGCTTTAGAAAAGATATGTCCAAGCAAAAAAATTATAGTTAATTATCAATTGCCAAATTCTATGTTTTGCGAAATTGAAGATATGAAAATCACAGAAGAATTAATACAAAATTTGAACGAGCAAATGCATCAAATTGTGAAAAGCAATTTACCAATTAAACAAGTTATTATGACACGTGAAGAGGCAGAGGAATTTTATCGAGAAAACGATGTATCAAAAGGAAGATTGCAATTAAACTTATCCGATAACCAAGAAATTTTTATGTATTATTGTGAAGATTACTATAATTATTGTTATGGTACAATAGCGAATCGAACTGGTGTGGCTAAAATATTTGAAATTATAAAATATGAAGATGGCTTTTTAGTAAGATATCCAAGTTCAGATAAGCCAGACCAATTACCCAAATTAATTCAAACTAAAAAATTGTCTTGGGCATTAAATGAGTATGATGATATTCATAAAATTTTAAATGTAAACACGGTTTATAAGTTAAATAAAGCTGTAGAAGAAGATAATATAAAAGATATTATCATGCTAGATGAAGCGTTACATGAAAAAAAGATTGCCAATATAGCAGACAAAATTGCTCAAAATAGAAATGTAAAAATGGTATTAATAGCAGGTCCATCTTCATCAGGAAAAACAACATTTGCACAAAGACTAGGAATTCAGTTAAGAATTAATCGAATTAAACCAGTAACAATCTCTGTTGACAACTATTTTGTAGAAAGAAAAGATACGCCAAGGGATAAGGATGGAAACTATGATTTTGAATGTATTGAAGCAATTGATTTAGAATTGTTTAATAATCATCTAACCAAGTTATTAAATGGCGAAGAAGTAGAAATGCCAGAGTTTGATTTTCATGTAGGAACGAAAAGATATAATGGAAAGAAACTAAAATTAGAGCCAGACCAAGTTCTAGTAATTGAAGGAATCCATTGTTTAAATGACCAATTGACAAGTAAGATTGCAAAAGACCAAAAATATAAGATATATATCAGTGCATTAACAGTACTAAATATGGACCGATACAATAGAATATCAACAACAGACACAAGATTAGTTAGAAGAATTGTAAGAGATTATCAATTCAGAAGTTATGATGCAAAGCACACCATAGCAACATGGCATATGGTAAACAATGGAGAAGAAAAAAATATATTTCCTTATCAAGAAGAAGCTAATAGCATCTTTAATACTTCATTAATTTATGAGCTAGGAGTATTAAAAGGAATGGTAATGCCATTGTTAGAAGAAATTAAACAAGATGAGCCAGAATATGCAGAAGCTAGAAGATTAATCGATATGTTAAAATATTTTGAAACGATACCAGCAGAATATGTACCAACTAACTCGTTGTTAAAAGAGTTTTTAGGAGGAGGCAATTTTAAATATTAAAACTGTATAGAGTGTCGCATTGGGGACGTTTCTTTTTGGGACATTTGAAGGAAGAAAAAGGTTTTAAGAGGAGTGAAAAATGAAGCAAAGAAATTTTGTAGAAATTGATGAAGAATTTATCTGTGAAAACTGTGGAAAAAAAGTAACTAAATTAGGTTATTCTTGTAGAAATCATTGCCCTTATTGTCTGCACTCCAAACATGTAGATAAAAATCCGGGAGACAGAGAAGAACAATGCCATGGAGATTTAGAGCCAGTTAGTTTAGAGATAGATGGAAAAAAAGGATATGTGATAGTTTTTCGTTGTAAAAAATGTGGTGCTATTCGAAAAAATAAAGCAGCTAAAGATGATAATATGGATTTAATCATTCAGTTAAGTAGTAAACAAATTTAGGCCGAAAGAGGTTACCAAAAGGGGTTGCCAAAGATTCCGAGGGTAAAGGTTGCCAAAAGGGG
>CANEFU010000102.1 GCA_947426875.1 uncultured Clostridium sp. | reverse complement strand
CCTGTATAGGTATCTCTTGGAATTGATAACAATGTTGCTTTTTGTGTATTCGGATTATAAGAAGCTACCATAATAGTATCTGTAAGGTCTACACCGTCTTGGTCTGTACTAATTCCTAATATTAATGCTCTAAATTCTCCTAAATTCTTCTTTGTATTTTCATCATGTCCTACCATAGTTGCTAGCATTCCAGACATTCCTCCACCATTTCGATGGACTTTATAGGCAAATACTCCTCCTGCTACTAATAACACAGCTAGGAATATCAGTAATATCTTTTTCCAAACTTTCTTTTTCGTTTTTTTCTTTTGATTATTTTTCACCTTTTTATGGTTCATTTGTTTCTTTTCCAAAATGATTCACTCCTAAAATTTTATGCTACTAGTATAGCAAATTTGCTTATAAAAAGCAATAAAATATATCGTTTTTTATCTAAAAAATATATTTAATATATTATTTTCATACATTGCTTTTCCTAATTGTGTTTGCTCTATATTTTTAGTGATTTCATTGTTCGGATTGATTTGAGCTGGTATACCTGCTATAAGAAGAACTACATATATGATTAAGATTCCTCTTATGAGTCCATATAGCATTCCTCCTACTTCATTTAGTTGTGAAATAATAGGTAGTTTCGTAACCATATCAGCAAGTGCACTAACAAATCTTAATGCAATTTTAGTGGCTATCAATAAAATGATAATGACGCCTCCTGTTACAATATTAATGGCTAATGTTCTTGCTGTTTCTGGTAACATTTCGTTTTTAGTCGTTTCTATTATTTCATTGGTTATTCCCTCTTCTTTTTTATTTTCTTCCATGACGTCATTAGCTTTCTCGTAAATTGAGTTTTCAATTGCTTCATCGATTCCTGTTACGTTGATGACTAAATTAGAAATTGGTTGGTATAACACAAAAGTTATTGCAATTGAAATCACAAAAGAGCATAACCCAATAGCTAATTTAACTAATCCTTTTTTATAAGCTGTAAATGTTGATAATACAATGATTGCTATGATTATTAAATCAATTATAATTCCCATTTTTCAGACTCCTTTTTTATAAATTTATAATCTCAATTCTATCCCTATAAATAATTCCTGCAATATTGTCAGATACTACAATATTGGTAATTTCTTGATTGGCAACATATCGCTTTACTAACCATCCATCTGTATTGATAAATTCGATTTCTGTTCCTAAGTTTAAAGCAATAATATTTCCATAGGTATAGATTTCTTTGGTTACAAAATTGACTGTGTACTCTTTTGTTCCTTTATTGTCTGTATTCATTATATTTACAACTGAATCGGCTGTGAATAAACCAGAAGATTTCTCTTCTACTTCTATCGCATGATTGGTTAAATCTATGCATTGGAAAATCATTTTTTTGTTTTGATGATTCATTAAAGTACTTTCTTGATTATTTTCTATCATATGGATGCTATCTGTATACATGCAAACTAGTTTGTCTCTATCTTGGTATTTAATGTTTGTTATTAATTTGCCTGCCTCACTTTTATAAATATTTTCTAATGAATTGGTTGGGTCTGTACTTGCTTTATCGGTTGATATTATTTTAATGTTGGACTGTATAATGGTTCCAGATGTGTCAACTTCTGCAATGGCTAAGTGCTTATTGTCATTAGATATCGCTACGTCTGCTGTTCTAGTAGAAGACAGATAGGTCTTAAACATCGCTTTTCCTTCTCCTTCTGGACTATATACGTTTATTACTGTTTTATTGATGGTATCTGTTATGACTACTGCTACATATCCATTTTTGTTAACATGTACTTGTGAAATATTTCCTTCTACTTCTGCTTCCCAAGCAATATCTTTGTCAGTTATTAGATATAGTTTTTTTCCTTTCTTTTCTCCCATAACTAAAAATCGATTAGCCGAATCAAAGATGGGATTGGATACTTGCACTTCTAAATTTTTTTCTTGACTGCCTGTATTGTTATATATCGTAAATTTGTTTTTGTTTAATATTCCGATGTATTTGTTAAATGCATATATATTAGCATTTTGACTATCTTTTAATTCGATTGTTGTAACATTGTCTTGCTTGACTTCTTTTCTGAATATGTTTTTGTCTATCCATTCTCTTGCTGGTTTATTGCTAATGTAAATGATGATATTGGCAAAAATTACTACCATAACAACGGCTATTGCTATGGTTATTAGCATTTTCTTTTTGTTGATTGTTTTGATTTCTGCTTCTTCCCAATAATCTTTCATGGCTTTTCTCCTTGGCTTTTTCTTTTCGATTTTATTCTACTATAATAATCTCAAAATTGCAAGGAAAAGTGCAGAGTTTCCTGCACTTACTTATTGTTTTTTGGTGGTTTTGATTTTAGGAACAAAAGAAGGCAGAAAACCTTTCCCGTTCTCCACCTTAACTATTTATCTTCCATTCATAAAGTTTTTACTTAATCGCTAAAGCCATACGAATATATGAACCTCCATAATCTGGATGATAAGCACCTGTACCATAACTAAACATGTCCTGCCAACCAAACAAGGACGACCTAATAAAAACTGGACAACGCCAATATGGCCACCCGCCATTTCCTTTAAACCATCCGTTCCCCTTTATCACTGTCAAAACTTGAAGTTTCACAAATTGCGCATCCTTGGAATTCTAAAGGAACAATGGCTCTTAATGTTGATGTATAAACTGTCTTATATGCTGTCGAAGTACTTCTCTCTGTTTCGTCTGCACCATAGAAGTCCCCTTTTGACGTTAACATATAAGACAATGGATATGACCCGTCCGGCGTCACTTGCCGCGATTGTATAGCCCGCAACAGCTTCAGGAGTCTTGTCATTCATGCCAAAAACACCATAAGCATTAGCTGTAGTACTCTGTTTTTTGTTTGTAGTATAAATTTCCTTAACCACGCGATTTCCTGCATATTCACCCATCGTTCCATTTTCCACTTGAATACCATTTGTTCCATATTTACTATGTCCTAAATAGGCAATCGCTCCCCACTCACTGTTTTTAGCCATATGAGAATTCAATTCTGCTTCTTCTCCAAATTTACTATTTTTAGCTAATCGATACATCGTATTTAACTTTCCATAAGCCTTACGTTCACCAGGCAATACATTCAATATAGACTCTGTTGAATTAATCTGTGCGTTCAAAATCCCGGCAGAAACAGTAGATTCAAATTTTCCTACCCAAAGTCCTTCTAATTCTCCAAATCCTCCTCCATTTTCTGCACTACTTGTAAAGGCTGGATGGACTAACCATTTCGTAGTTCCTGCTCCATCTTCTTTTGGATTTCTCGTTATGGTTCCATTTTCTCCATTTAGAAAATTGTCTTGCGTATCAAGGAAAGCAATTTCAATGGTTCCTGCTGTAGAAGAATGATATCCTGATGTTATTTTATAAGCATATCTTGGAATCCATACCCACATACTTCCATCCATCGTAGTCGCATTTGCCCATTTGTTACCAGTCTGGTTTTCTCCAATATATTTAATCGGTTTCATCTGCCCAGTTAACTTTGGTTCACTTATTTTGGCATTTGCATAATTGTACCATTCTGCATCTGTCTTTTTCGTTATTTTCCAGTACTCTGGTGCTTCTCTTTGTTTCTCCCATTTAATATATAAAGTAATATTTTTTGTTATATTGATAAAATCGCCTTCTTCATAAGCTGTTCCTGAACCACCTGCTTCTGTATTCCACTGTACAAATTCATATCCATCTCTTTCTATTTCATTTTCTGGTAATTTGGTATCTTTTCCGATGGTTACTTCTATAATCTGTGTTCTTCCCGTTCCGTCATTACTATCAAATGTTATGGTAGCTACCGTAGATTCCCATGTGGCATATAAAGTTGTATCTCCCTTTGGTGTGTAAATACTTCCTGCTGAATAAAGTAGTGCTTCACTATCTGGCACTGTCTTCTCACACCAACCTGTAAATTTGAATTTTTCTTTACTATAGCTACATGCATCTAATCGTATAGAAAATCCTGCTTTTACTTGCTTTTGTATTGTTTCCCCTATTCCCCCATTTGAATGATAGGTTATGGTATATTTTTCACCTGTTCCTTTTGTTACTTCTACGATTTTCGCTATATTGTTTTCACTATCTACTTCTATCAAAAACTCATAGTGTTCTTTACTTTCTACTAATAGATAAGTGCTTGTTTCAAAGGTTTCTTGTTCTTCTTTATTATCATCTAGTTTATAGATTTCACTTACCCATGTTTTTTCTCTTATTTTTGTATCTAAGCTTTGTATCATTAACTCTTCTTTTACTTCTGTTTTTCTTTCTGCTATTTCTTCCACAATAATTAGGTTGATTTCTTCTTTGTATTGGTTCATGGTATGTTCTTCTTTTGCCTTCATTGCTTTAGATAGTAGCCCATTACTTCCTGTTAACATGGCTATGCTGATTCCTGCTAAAATTAATAATATAATAATTGTGATAACTAGTGCTATTAGCGTAATTCCGCTTATTTTTCTTTTGTTTTGTTAAGATTTGGTTTCTCATTTTATTTTCCCTTTCTTTTGTTTCAGTATTTTATGTAATGTTATTTTTATATATTTACTATTTTAATTATATCATAACTATTTCTATTTTTTCAATACTTTTTAAAATTTATTGATTTATTTTATCCATTTTCATCTGTTCTAATGAAAATTTTATCAATAGAGAAATTTTATGTCTATAAGTTTATACTAGCTAATTTTAAAT
>CANEFU010000101.1 GCA_947426875.1 uncultured Clostridium sp. | reverse complement strand
ATATGGGAGGAAATTTTTCGAATGATATGAATCATACTTTAGATAGAATGAAAAGAGGATATTAGCAAAAGAGGAGGGAAACAAACCGTGATAATAGCAGTAGTGGTAATCTTAGTCTTAATTGTATTGGGATTAGTAATATACAACGTGAATATACATAAAAAAATACAAAAATTTAAAAACATGAACCAAAAGATTACAAATTTATATGTAGTACAAGATTTTATGAATGCCATAGGAGAAACCTCAACTGTTGAACAAAAAATCAAGAAAATAAATGATATTCTAATAGAAAGATATGAAATTAAATATTCTACCATTGTCGTATTTGATGGAGCAGAATATCAAGTAAAAGCATCCAATGTAGAACCAAAACACTGGGATTCTTTAAAAGCTTTACAAAATGTTGATATGTTCAAGGATAGCATTCAATCTGCAACTCCTAAATATGTAACTGTAAATAATGAAAATGAAAGACTACCCTATCAAGAAATGGAATTTGGGAGAGCAAAATCAGCTATATTTTTCCCTCTTTATATTGATAATGTATATATTGGTTATTGGATTATAGAAAGTGGAACACCACATGATTTTGATAATGTAGATACTGCTGTATTAGAAGTAATCAAAGAAAATATAGTTTCTGTCTTGAAAACAGTAGTTCATCAAAAAACATTAGAGTCCATTGTGAGAAAGGATTTGTTTACAGGATTATATTCAGAAGAATACTTGTATGGAGAAGGAAAGAAAGTAATTGACCAATATACAGTATCAACTATATGTATGTTTAAAATTACCAATCTTCCAGAAATCAATAAAAAATATTGTAGAGAGTTAGGAAATAAAGTAATAACACAAATTAGTGAATACATAGCAGATAGCATAGCAAAAGATTATGTTTTTGTAAGATATATGGGACCTAAATTTGTCATAGCTTTTTCAGGAGTAGAAACAAATGGAGTAGCAGACTTCTTAAACGAAATAAAAGAAAAAATAGAAACAATGCAAATTGTATTAACGCCAGAAGAAAGACAACAATTGAATTTAGAAGTTCAACTATTAGGAGGAAGACCAAAAGGAGCAGAATGCCAAGAAGTAGCAGTACCAAGACTAAATTTTGTTATATCTTCTTATTACAAGGGAACAGGGCTAGAAGAGGTTTTGAAAAAGTTAGAAGAGTATCTAGACCATGCTAATAGCCAAGAAAGCGATATAACGAATATTTAATAAGTTTATTTTAAGGAAAGAAGAGAAGGAGGAGTTTAGGATGGAATTTGACAAAACAATGCATTTTGAAGTCGAAAGAGAAGAAAATGTAAAATGCAGAGAGATTTTAAAAGAAGTCTATGAAGCATTAGTAGAAAAGGGATATAATCCAATTAATCAAATAGTTGGTTATATATTATCAGGAGACCCAACTTATATTACAAGTCATAAAGATGCTAGAAACAAAATAAGAGCCATTGAAAGAGATGAATTATTAGAAAAAATGGTAAAAGATTATATAGGATTAGATATAGAATAATATGAGAATTTTAGGAATTGATTATGGAGAAGCTAGAGTAGGCGTAGCAATAACAGATGCTTTGAATATTACAGCACAAGGACTAGAAACCATACAAAGAAATGGTTCTGATAAAATTATATTAAAAAGGATAGATGAAATTTTAGCATCCTATGAAGTAGAAACGATTGTAGTAGGCATGCCACTAAATATGAATGGAACCATATCAGAAAGAGCAAAAATAACACAAGAATTTGTGCATAAATTAAAATGCAAATATAACCAATTAAAAATTGAAACGGTAGATGAAAGATTGACTACGGTAGAAGCACATAAAACTATGAATTTTTTAGAAGTTAACAAGAATAAAAAGAAAAATATAGTAGATACTATATCTGCGGTATATATCTTAGAAACTTATTTAAATAAAACTAAAAATGCATTGAAAAAAAACTAAAAATAGGTTATTATATTAAATATAAAAATATAATGAACAAAATTGAAAGGAGAAAAAGAATGGAAGAAAATTTTGAAGGAGAAGAATTAGATAACATAGTAATATTAAATGATGAGGAAGGAAACGAAGTTCCTTTTGAATTTTTAGATTTAATTGAATTAGATGGAGAAGAATATGTTGTATTACTACCAGTTGAAGAAGAAGAAGCTGAAGATGCAGGAGAAGTAGTAATTCTAAAAGTAGAAGACACAGATGATGAAAATGCAGAAGAAGAATCTTATGTAAGTATTGAAGATGAAGAAATATTAAATAAAGTTTTTGAAATATTCAAAGAAAAATTCAAAGACGACTTTGATTTTGTAGACTAAAAAGAATAACCTAAAAGGCGGATTTTCCGTCTTTTTTAAGAGGAAGAACTTAAAGCGATATTCTTAAAAATAGAAAATAATAAAAAAGGAGGAAAACAAATGAAAAATTTTTCAACATGGATGTTAGTTATGTTTGCAGTAATGTTTTGGTTATTAAGGATTATAATAGCAGTTACTTATGAACTAGGAATAGATTTTGGAGGAATTGTACCATTTAATCAAACAATGGAAATAATTTTATTATTTGTTGTATTAGTTTGTATGTTGTTTATTGTAAAAAGAAAAATGATAGGAGCATTAATCTATTTATTAGCTTATGGAATGTATTTTGGAACCAATTTACTTACTGGTATAACAACATTAGCAACAGCTAGTTCAGAGATTAGTCTATCAAGTGCAGGATTATACTTAAATACGATTATCTCATTATTTGGAATAATAATACCAGTAGCAATTCTACTTGATTTATTATTAGATAAGAATAGAAAAGCACATCCAAAAGATAAGAAAACAGACTGGTTTTATAATAATGAACAGTTTGATAGAGAAATAGATGAAAGAGCTGACAAAAATAATTATCGAACTATGTAAAAATGTTAGAAAACGGAGGAAAGTATGAATATAAATTGGTACCCAGGTCATATGGCCAAAACAAGAAGACAAATAGAAGCAGACCTAAAAATAGTAGATATCGTAATCGAACTATTAGATGCACGAATACCAATCTCTAGTCAAAATCCAGATATAAGTAGCCTAACAAGCAAAAAGAAGAAAATAGTTGTATTAAACAAATGTGATTTGGCAGATGAAAAGAAAAATCAATTATGGATAAAATATTTTGAAAAAAAGGGAATACCAGCTGTGTTAACTAACTCAAATTCTGGAAAAGGAATTGACCAATGCATTCGAAAAATAGAAGAGATTATGAGTGTTGATTTACAAGAACAAGCGGATAAAGGAAGAATTGGAAGAAGAATAAGAGCGATGATACTGGGAATACCGAATGTTGGTAAATCTTCTTTTATTAATCGAATATCAAAAAGAACAACAGCAGGAGTAGGGAACAAACCAGGTGTAACCAAACAAAAACAATGGATTCGAATTAATGACAAAATAGAGTTACTAGATACACCAGGTGTATTATGGCCAAAATTTGAGAGTGAAGAGGTAGCTTTAAATTTAGCATTTACAGGAACCATTAAAGATGACATATTAGAAAGAGTAGACATAGCTTATTATTTAACCAAATTCTTAATAGAAAATGATAGAGACAAATTATGTGAAAGATATAAAATTTCAGAAGAATGGATAGCAGAAAAACTTGCACAAGAGCAACCAGAAAATGAAAACATCTATGAAATTATGCTTGAAATAGGAAGAAAAAGAGGTTGTATCATAGCAGGAGGAAACATAGACGAAGAAAAAACAGCAAGAATAATATTAGATGAATTCAAAAATGGAATTATCGGAAAAATCACAATAGAATGTCCTATTGGGGACGTTTCTTAATGCCCCTTTTTGTGCAATTGGGGACACATCTTAAGAAATAAAAAATGAAGGAAGTAAAAATGGAAGAATTAATAGAATTAAACAGACCAGAAGAAGAAATTAATATGCTTTCACCATTAACATGGGCCTATATAGGTGATTGTGTATATGAATTGTATATAAGAACTAATTTAGTCAATACAACGAATTCAAAACCACATAAATTACATATAGAAACTATTAAATATGTGAAAGCAAAGAGTCAAGCAGAGCTTCTAGCTAAAATACAAGATAAATTAACAGAGGAAGAAAAAGATATTGTAAGACGTGGTAGAAATGCAGAAAACCATCATTTACCAAAAAACTCAAATGTGCAAGAATATATGCATGCAACTGCTTTTGAAGCTTTGATTGGATATTTATATTTGACGAAGAAATTTGGAAGAATTAAAGAAATTTTAGAAGAAAACAAAGGGGCGTAAACGCCCTTTTCTTAAATTTCCAGAACATCTCCATCCATTGGAAAATGAAGATTTTCTATCGTATTATCGGTTGGATAATCACTTCTATGTAAAGCATAAAATTGACAATTTTTAAATTTATTAGCTACCACACGATAATCTTCTAATCCTGTATGCATAGCATCAGTTTTTAATCCATTTACCTCAGAAAACATATAATTAACATTTTGGCAAATATCGTAAAATTCATCAAATAAGGTTGTATCACAGCAGTAAGCTATTTTATGATTTTCCTTTTCTAAAAGGTAACCATAGGCAGGATAGCAATTTCCATGTTTTAAAGGAATAGCCGTGATGGAAAAATTATCTTCTTGATACTGTTCTCCTTCCTTTAGCTCAACAAATCGAATATTATATTTTTCTTCTATTTTATCATATTTATGTTCATTTCCATCAGCATGCGAAAGTTTCATTAAATCAATGATTTTCTGTTTTAAACCAATG
>CANEFU010000100.1 GCA_947426875.1 uncultured Clostridium sp. | reverse complement strand
ACGTAGATTTCTATATTTTAAAAGGCATTTTGGAAAATATATTAGAAGCTATTAACATTAGTCATTATGACATAGAAAAAGAAACCAAAAATACTTCTTATCATCCAGGAAGATGTGCTAACCTAAAAGTAGGGATGGATGTGATAGCAACGTTAGGAGAAGTCCATCCAGAAGTATTAGATAATTATATGATTTCGAAAAGAGCTTATTTGGCAGAAGTGAATATAACCAAACTTGTAAAATATGCAAGAGCTAACAAGAAATACACAGAAGTGCCAAAATTCCCAGCAGTAGAAAGAGATATTGCTGTAATTGTAGACGAAAAAGTAGAAGTTGGTCAAATTGAAAAAATTGTGAGCAAGAAGGCTAAAAAATTATTAGAAAGCATGCAATTATTTGATATATATCGTAATGAAAAATTGGGAGAAAATAAAAAAAGTGTAGCTTATTCTTTGATTTTTAGAGATAAGAATAAAACATTAAGTGATGAAGAAATTAATCGTACAATGGAAGAAATTATTGCTGAATTAGAAAAAACATTAGGAGCAGAATTAAGAAAATAGATAAAAAAGAAGGAGATTTAATTTCAATCTCCTTCTTTTGTCTCATAATAAACAGATTTACCTTCTGTTGTTTGCTGATTTGCCCTTTCTAAACGAGCTTTCTCATAGCCTGCAGAATATCCATCTCTATAAGACTTAAATTTCTCTTTGCTACAATCTTTTGGAGAAAGATATTTTAGACTATCGGAATAGCCTGCGTCATGACCCCGTTTCCATTCAACCCTATCTATTTTTAAATAGTAGTTTGGCATTTTGTAGTTTTCTTTCTTCATATGGTAGCACCTCCTAAGCATTTAATACATTTATTTTATCATAATTTACATAAAAAAGCAATAAAATTGCAATTATATGACAAATATATTAAATTTTTATGACATATAGGACAAGGAAAAAATTGTATGTTAAAATGAAAATATAGAGTAACAAGGAGGAATGGAAAATGGAAAATGAAGTAAAAGAAATAAAAAAGAATAGGTTATCACCAGAAGCAACCATATTATTAACAATAGGAGCCGTTGCGCTTGCTGTTGTAGTGTATAGAGTTATCCGTTTTATTATTACAGGAGCATAAGAAACAAAATAGGTTAAATAAGACTACGAAATTTGAAAAAAACGTAGTCTTTTTTTGTGAAATCCCTTGACAAAATTATAAAAATAGTGTAAAGTATATTAGCATTACAAAAAGAAAAGAGGTAGTAGCCATGGAAAAAAACGTAAAAATCAGTATGCTAAATGAAATTTACGGGAAATTGTTAACACAAAAACAATCTGAAATGATAAACGACTACTACAACCAAGACTTGTCATTATCAGAAATTGCAGAAAATAATGAAATAACCAGACAAGCCGTTCGAGACATTTTGAAGAAAGGGGAGAAAAAACTTTTCGAATACGAAGAAAAGTTAATGTTTATGAAAAGGACGTTAAATCAAGAAAAGAAAATCGAAAAGGTTTTATCAGAATTAACCAAAATCGAAAAAAATGATTCAGACAAAGAGATTGCAAGCATTTTAGAAAACATCAAAAAAGAATTAAATTGTTTAGTGTAAGGGAGTGAAACATATGGCTTTTGAAGGATTATCTTCTAGGTTGCAAGAAATAACAAGAAAAATCAGAGGAAAAGCAAGAATAACAGAATCTGATTTAAAAGAAATGTTAAGAGAGGTAAAACTTGCCCTTTTAGAAGCAGATGTTAACTATAAAATCGTAAAAGAATTTGTAGCAACCATTGGAGAAAAAGCCTTAGGCCAAGATGTTTTAAAATCCTTAACACCAGGACAACAAGTTATTAAAATTGTAAAAGATGAATTAGTTGAATTATTAGGAGGAACCGAAAGTAGAATTAACTTTACGCCAAATCCACCAACTGTAATTATGATGGTAGGTTTACAAGGTTCTGGTAAAACAACAACTTCAGGAAAATTAGCGAACTTATTAAGAAAACAAGGGAAAAATCCATTATTAGTAGCATGTGATGTCTATCGACCAGCAGCGATTCAACAATTGCAAGTAGTAGGGAAACAATTAAACATTCCGGTATTTGCCAATGAGAATTCCAAAGATGTTGTTCACATAGCCAAACAAGCCATGTCAACAGCTATGTCAAAATTAAATGATATCATTATATTAGATACAGCTGGACGTTTGCATATTGATGAAGCTTTAATGGACGAATTAAAAAATTTAAAAAGCAATATCAAACCACATGAAATTCTATTAGTAGTAGACAGTATGACAGGACAAGATGCTGTTAATGTAGCCGAAAAATTTAATGAAGCACTTGGAATTGACGGTGTTGTATTAACAAAATTAGATGGTGATACTAGAGGTGGAGCGGCATTATCCGTAAAAAAAGTAACAGGAAAGCCAATCAAATTTGCAGCGACAGGAGAAAAATTAAGTGATATTGAAGTATTCCATCCAGATAGAATGGCACAAAGAATTCTAGGAATGGGAGACATTTTATCCGTTATTGAAAAAGCAGAAGAAGCTTTTGATATAGAAGAAGCAGAAAAACTAGAAAAGCAATTTAAGAAAAAAGAATTAGATTTAGATGATTACTTAATGCAACTTAGACAAGTAAAAAAAATGGGTTCCTTTTCTTCTTTATTGAAAATGATACCAGGAATGAATCAAATCAAAGATTTAAAAGTAGATGACAAAGAATTTGTAAAAATAGAAGCTATCATTTGCTCTATGACGAAAAAAGAGAAAAGAGATACCAGACTTTTAAATGCTAGTCGTAGACAACGTATTGCAAAAGGAAGTGGAACAACCATACAAGATATTAACAAATTTATTAAATCTTTTGAGATGACACAAAAAATGATGAAAAAGATGCAAAACAATAAAGGTGGTATGAAAAAATTACTAAATGGAATAGACGAGAACACCTTAAAAAACTTTAAAATCTAAATTACTATGTTATTAAGTTTTTAAGTTAGCTGTTAGCCAAGAAAAAGCGATACAGATAACTTATGCAAAATCAGCCAATGATTTTGTATCTATTATATATAAATAAAAAAGGAAAAGAAGGAGTTTCTCTAATTCTTAAAAATAGACTTAAGAAACGTTTCCAAATTCCTAAAAATTTCGGAGGTGAAAAAAATGGTAAAAATCAGATTACAAAGACAAGGAAAGAAAAAGGCTCCATTTTATCATATCGTAGTAGCAGACTCAAGATGTCCAAGAGATGGTAAAATAATTGAGCAATTAGGAACTTATGACCCAATGACAGACCCAGCAACGATTGTTTTAGACAAAGAAAAAGTGGAAAAATGGATTAAAAATGGTGCAAAACCAACAGACACAGTAAAAGCATTAATTGAAAAAGCCAATGCTTAGTGGAAACATTTTTCGAATGGAGGACCAAAAGAATGAAAGATATCTTAGAAACAATTATTCTAAACTTAGTAGATAATAAAGAAGCTGTCGAAATCAAAGAATTGGATGGAGAAAAATCAATCGTTTTTGAAGTAAAAGTAGCAGATAGCGATATGGGAAAAATAATAGGAAAACAAGGAAGACTTGCTAAATCTATTAGAACGGTAATAAAAGCAGTAGCTACCAAAGAGCAAAAAAGAGTTTCAGTGGAATTTATTGGATAATTGGAGTTATAAAATATGACAAAGTATCTTGAAATAGGTCAAATTGTCAATACATTTGGTATTAAAGGAATGGTAAAAATAAAGCCTTTTACAGATGATATTAGCAGATTTGATAAATTAGAAACCATATATATCGAAAACAAGAAAAGTAGAAAAGAATATGAAATAGAAGAAGTAAAATACCATAAAAATATGGTATTGATGAAACTCAAAGGAATTAACACCCCAGAAGAAGCAGATTTATTACGTCAAAGTTATCTATTAGTTGATAGAGAAAAGGAAGAACCCTTAGAAGAAGGTGTTTATTACATAGTAGATTTGTTAGGGCTAGAGGTTTATACAGATGAGGGACAATTACTTGGAAAAGTGGAAGATATCTTTAATACAGGAAGTAATGATGTATATGTTGTAAAAAATGAATTAGGAAAACAAGTTCTTTTTCCAGGAATACCAGATGTTTTAAAAAATGTGGATTTGGAGAAAGGAAAGATAATAATTCATCTAATCGATGGCTTAATGTAATATGGAGGAAATACTATGAAGTTTGATGTTTTAACTCTTTTTCCAGATATGTTTGATTCCATGAAACAAAGTATAATAGGAAAAGCAGTAGAAAAAAAACAAATTGAGATTCATTTAGTCAATATTAGGGATTTTTCAAAAGACAAACACAAAAAAGTAGATGATACTCCATATGGTGGCGGAGCAGGAATGGTTATGAGAGCAGACGTAGTCTATGATGCCTATCAGTCTGTAAAGACAAAAAAAGCAAAAGTGATTTATATGTCACCACAGGGAAAAACATTAAACCAACAAATGGTCGAGAAATTAAGTAAAGAAAGTCATCTTATTATCCTTTGTGGCCATTATGAAGGAATTGACCAAAGAGTTATTGATAAAATGGTAGATGAGGAAATATCAATTGGAGACTATGTATTAACTGGTGGAGAGATTCCAGCTATGGTGTTAATCGATAGTGTTAGTAGATATGTAGAAGGGGTTTTAAAGCCAGCTTCTATCCAAGAAGAAAGTTTTTCGAATGGACTTTTAGAGTATCCGCAATATACAAGACCAGAGATATTTGAAGGAGAAACAGTTCCAGAAGTCCTATTATCAGGACATCACGAAAAAATAGAAAGATGGCGAAAAGAAAAGTCTTTAGAAATGACCAAAAAGAAAAGACCAGATTTATTAAAAAATAAGTAAACAAGG
>CANEFU010000099.1 GCA_947426875.1 uncultured Clostridium sp. | reverse complement strand
CTGGAAATACTGTGGTTACACCAAAAGCTAGCATAACTACCATACAAGTAGAACCAAAGATATGATGAAATGGCAAAAAGGCAATATTGACATCTTCTTTTCTAATGTCTTCCACTAATTGCATACTATATATATTAGATGCAATATTATTGTGTGAAAGCATAACGGCTTTTGATTTTGACGTAGTTCCTGATGTAAATAACAAGATATTCATTTTATAAGCCTCTATCTTGGCGTCGATATAATCTGTATTTCCTGCTTCTATCAATTCTTTTCCTTGTTCTTTTAATTCTGGTATTGATACATATCCTTCTTGCTCACTCATACAAATATATTTTTCTGCTTTGCTATTTCCTCTTCTTTGAATTTCTTCTATATTTTCTTTGTACTTCTCATCAAATACCACAACATCAGCTTTGCTTCTTACGATGCAACTTTCTAATTCATCCACTTGCAATTCTTTATCTAATGGAATACTAACCATTCCACCTAATAAATTGGCTAAATGCGTAATGACCCATTCATAGCGATTTCTACCTACGATTGCAATTCTTTTATTTTGATATCCTAAGTTATAAAATTTAGTTCCCAAATAATTAATTTCTTCTAATAATCTGGTATAACTTATATTTTCATAAGATACTTCTTTATTGTTTTTGTGTTTTATGATAAAAGCTGTTTTTTCATTATATTTTTGCACTGCGTCATAAATAAGTCCTTTCAGGTCTTCAAATTCTGTCGCTTCAAAATATTTCTCTCTACTCATAAACTTTCTCCTTTATCTAGTATCGATTACTAGATTACCATATCCCCTATATCTTGTCAAGTAGTTGACTACATATTCAAAACGTGCTATCATTAGTAGCGCGAGGTGATTTAGGTGGAAAAAGAAATTAAGGATTTTCATTTACCAAGATGGAATGAACTCCCTAATATCGATTTATATATTGACCAATTAGTTGGTTTACTAGAAGAATATTTGTCTGGTTATGTTAAAAATGATAATGAGAAAGAAGATAAGATTGTAACAAAGACTATGATTAATAACTATGTAAAACAAGATATTATAAAATCTCCTGTTAACAAAAAATATAACAAAGAGCATATGGCTTCTTTGTTTGTTATTTTTGTTTTAAAACAGGTTTATAGTATTAATGATATTAAAAAATTAATTCGTTTAGCACTTGAAACTTCTCCTATTAACCAAGCATACAATCGCTTCTGTTCAGAATTAGAAAAAGCAATTCGTATCGTTTTTGCCGAAAAAAATTATATAAAAAATAGTAAACTTTCAGAAGAGCAATATCTTTTGAGAAATGTCGTTCAGTCTTTTGCGAATAAATTGTATGTTCAAAGAATTTTTTTAAAAAAATAAAAAGGAGATTTTATGAAAATAGAATATCAAATAGACAAAAATGATAGGAATCAAACCGTCCATCAAGTATTAATGAATCAATTTCAATTTTCAACCAGACTTTTGAATAAATTAATTAAATTAAAAAGAATTCGTGTTAATAACCAAATAATAGATACTAGGAAATTCGTTACCCCTTATGATGTAATTACAATAGATTTTAATTATGAGGAAAACAATTCTAATATCACTCCTACACAGATGGATTTGACTATTGTTTATGAAGACAAATGGTTCCTTGTAGTTGATAAACCTAGTGGAATTCCAATCCATCCTTCAAGACTACATCATACAGACTCTCTATCCAATGGTATTAAATTTTATTTTGACTCAATCGGATTGTCTAAAAAAATACGTCCTGTTAATCGTTTGGATTTAGACACTTCTGGCTTAGTTATTTTTGCTAAATTCGAATATATTCAAGAAGCATTTGCAAGACAAATGAGCGATAAAATTTTTAAAAAAGAATATTGCTGTTTCGTAAATGGCATTTTAGAGCCCAAAATTAGTACCATTAACTTACCAATTGCTAGAAAAAACGATAGTATTATCGAAAGATGTATTGATAAAAAGAATGGGCAAGCTTCTATCACTCACTATGAAGTACAAAAAGAATTTCAAACATATAGTTTTGTAAAATGTATTCTAGAAACAGGACGAACACATCAAATTCGTGTACATATGTCTGCTATTGGGCATCCTCTACTTCGGTGATACCCTGTATGGAAATCCATCTACTGTAATAGACAGACAAGCTCTTCATAGCTATAAAATAAAATGTGTCCATCCTATCTCAAAAGAAAATTTGATTTTTGAAAGCAAGTTACCAGAAGATATTTCTTCTCTCTTAATTTAAATAAGATATGTCCCAAAATGCACAAAAATGTGCATTAAGAAACGTCCCCAATGGCACCTAATATTTCACTTTTGTCTCTAACTCCGACAAAAGTTTTTTCTACTTTACCATTTTTTATAACAAGAATAGTTGGTATACTCATTACACTATATTTCATTGCTAAATCTTGATTTTCATCTACATTTATTTTTCCTACTTTGATACTATCTGTTGCTTCTTCTGCAATTTCTTCTATAACTGGTCCCATTGCTCGACATGGTCCACACCAATTTGCATAAAAATCAATTAATACTGGCTTATCTGATTGTAACACCTCTTCTTCATAATTTTCACTTGTTATTCTTAATACACTCATTTTTATTTCCTCCTTTTTTCTATTCTATCCATTTTTTATCTCTCTTATGTACTGAATTGCTTGTATTCCTGCTTTTGTCCCTTCATATACCGCTTTTGAAATTTGTAATAAACCTCCTGTACAGTCTCCACATGCATAAATACCTTTGATATTCGTTTCCATATTTTCATTCACTATGATTTTATTTTGTCCCGTCACAATTCCTAATTTCTTAGCAAATTCCATACTTCCCGCTACGCCTTGTGCCACAAAGATACCATCTGTCTTTCGCATACTGCCATCTTTAAATCTGACCTCCTCTACTTTTTGGTCACCATGGATGGCTTCTATTTCTTTTGTGTCAATTTCTACATTGTCTGCTCTAAATTCTGGTGCTTTTTTACCATTCGTCAAAATCGTTATGTTATCTGCTATATTAATTAATTCATTTACTTCTGAAATAGCATAATTGCCATCTCCTATAACAGATATACTTCTATTTCGATAAAAAAATCCATCACATATTGCACAATAACTAACGCCTCTACCTTCAAAGTCTTCGATTCCTCTTATATTAGGTTTGTTTTTCTTGTTTCCAGTAGCTAAAATAACCACTCTAGTCTTATATTCCCCCATAGAAGTCTGTATTTTAAATTCTTTTTCTTCCATCATAATATTGGTAACTTCTTCTTTTTTGACTTCTACTCCTATATTAGCTGCTTGTTTCCTTCCTATTTCGTATAATTGCTTCCCACTAATTCCTTCTTCAAACCCATAATAATTTTCAATATAACTTGTTTTTTCTAAAGCAGATTCATCTTGATATAAAATTAGTGTTTTTAAATTTGCTCTTCCTGTATATAAACTAGCAGATACACCTGCTGGTCCACTACCTATTATAATAACATCATACATTTTTCTTCTCCCAATTTAATAAAAAGCTTTTTATATCCATACCTAAAGCATAACCTACTAATTTCCCATTACTCCCTATTACTCTATGACAAGGTATCATAATAGGAATTGGATTTCTATGATTTGCCATACCAACTGCTCTAGCTGCTTTTGGCTTTCCTACTTTTTCTGCAATTTGCTGATAAGTTCTAGTTTCTCCATAGGGAATTTCTAATAGAGCTTTCCAAACTTCTTTCATAAACTTTGTCCCTTTCGGATTGAAAGGTATGTCAAATTTTTTTCTTTTTCCATCTAAGTATTCTCTTAATTGTTTTTCCGTTTCTTTTAAAAGAGGAGTTTCTTTTGGGGAAATATTTTCTTGTCTTTCTTTATTTACCTGGATTTCTATTATTTTGTTTTCTTCTTCTATTAGTCCAATTTCTCCTATTTTAGTATTGATATATTTTATGCATTTCATACCCGTTTTACTCCCTTTCATTCTATTTATATCACACTTTTTTCTTTTTCTCAATACAATATTCATTTAAATCTGCTATTTTTTAGAAGACAATCAAATTAGTGGTTTTGAACATGAAAGAGGCTCTGATTTACACAATTAGAGTTTCTTCAAAAGCTTAGCTTATCCAAAATCTGTAATGATTTTTTAATATAGATTGTCTTCTAAAAAAACTTACAAAATTAAATGTTTAAAACTGATAAAATAAATATTTATCAGTTTTATCCCCTTAATAATAATGATATCTGTTATTAGCCATAGAGCCATAAATTCCAGTAGTAGAAATCGTAATAAATTTAATCGAATAGATATCACAATAAACCAAGCTATCATTTTCAAAAGAACGTAGTAAAATATAACTTGCTCCAACATCTTCCAAAATTCCTATTCTATCTACCAAGTTATTGGTTCCTATTAAGAATTCCACTCTCATTAGTTTTCCAATTTGTTCTCTTAAAAAAGCTGGTGTATAAATCGGATTTGTTAAAATCTCTGGTGAATTTTGATTAATCTCCACTTCACGATTTTCTCTTTTGTCTACTTTTTCCTCTGAATTTGCCATAATTAATCACCCTTTCATGTCTGTGAATATTTGCTTGTTGGACGGTAAAAACAATGCTCTCCTAATCTTGTATGAAATGCTCCTGAGCCATTACTTGGAAATGTGGAACTGCAAGTTGGACGAAAAGGATTTAAATACCATAAACAATCCCCTATTTCATTTAATCGATTTCCTGCCAATGCCCAATCTGCTATATTATAATGTATGTCTGTTGGATTCATATTATAAATATTTTGTGGATTATATTGACTTCGTATAGTTTCTCTTGCACAATCATATTGACCTTCTTGAAAAATAATATTTCTAATATTTCCTCC
>CANEFU010000098.1 GCA_947426875.1 uncultured Clostridium sp. | reverse complement strand
AGAATTCCTAATAGCAATATGATAGCTAAACATAATAACAATACAATAATTATTTCTTTTAAAACTGTTTTAGCCATTTTTTTCTCCTTTACTTTTTTATCGAGCTACATTTGTATTAGTAGTAGTAGTTGTTGTACTTCCACTTGTTGTATTGCTTGTACTAGTAGTATTTGTCGTGTTGGTTGTATTACTTGTATTCGTTGTATCGTTTGTTGTTCCTAAATTTGGGTCACTGGTTTCTGATACATCTTTGATGGCAACGTCTTTGCATACAAATGTTGCTTGTAATTCTGTTCCTGAACTTCCTGGTAACATTTTGAATTCTTCTATTTTAAATCCTAATGTATTATCATTTTCAATATCAGAAATGAAGTCTGTGATAGAAATATAACTTCCGGTTGCTGTAAATTTTAGGTTATAAGTGTCTTTGGCATTTCCTGCTACGATGTCCATTCTAATGACAGCTCCTTCACTTGTTGCATAATTACCTAATTTTACCCATAAAGTTTCTACTTCATATCTTTGCATTTGACTAGCATTTTGAATATCACCTTCAGAGCTAATTGCTGTCATTTCTTCATATTCTTTTTTTTCTTGCTCCAATTTTTTGCTATTTTCTTGGACGTTACTTACTATTTGTCTGTAGTCTTTTTCTGCTAATTTACTAGATTGTTGGATTTTTTCATCTAATTCCTTGTTTCTAGTTTGTATACCAGTATAACTAAGAATTTCAACGTTTCCTATTTCAAACCCCTGCATAACCACAAAAATAGAAAGTGCAACTAATAATCCAATTAGAATTAGCATTAATAATTTTTTCATGGCAAATCTCCTTCTATTTTGACAGTAACAATACTGTTATCTTTTTGTCCTGCTGTTGATATTACATTTGTTAAAATAACATCTGTTTTTATTTTTGCTTTTAAATATCCTAATTGCTCATATTTATTAGATTGTGCATAAATAACAATATGGGTGTCAGATGTATTTTCAATCGATGTTAATTGAACATTTTCTGGTACAATTGACATGATTTGATTTAATAGATTTGGTATCGCATTTCTGGTTTTATTTCTATCTGTTATTCTGTCATTTGCTTCTTGTAAATTTCTAATCATAGTTGTGTATTCATTCGTTTTGCTTAATATTTTTTCATTATCATTATTAGCAAGTGCAATTTGTTGGTTGGTTGCCATAATAGATTCTTCTGCTTCTTGGCTTTTTCGTTTCATTTGATTGGCTAAAAGCCCTGAAAAAGTACTATAAATTATAACAAGCAATAATAGTCCTATAGAAACCCTTACTAAACCAGTTTCTGTTTTATCTAACTTTTGCCCTAAATCCCAAGTAAAAATACCACCCAAGTTTTTCTTTTCTTTTGCTGTTCTTTCTGGATTAATTTCTATTTTTAACCAATCTGGAATTTTATCACTTAATGTTTGGTTTTTAAAGTTCATCCCTGTGATACCTTCTCCTATTCCCATTAATCCTAAAGAAATAGCAGAGTTCACTTCGATATAATCTTTTATACTAATATCTCCAATTGTTTCAATAAAATATGGTTTTAAAATTTCGCAATCTACATTGCTAAGATATTCTTGAAAATACAAATCAACATTGTTGATTAAAGCTGCTGTTCCTGTAATATATACTTTTTTTATTTTTTCGCCATATTCGTTTATAATATTTTTTACTTTTCCTACTATCGTATATAGTGTTGGCATAATTTCTTCTAAATAACTTGATTGCTCTTCTTGTAATTCTCTTCCTTCTGATGTATATATGGTTGTGTTTTTGCAAATTTCATATGATTTTGAATAAGAGTTTTCTTTTAAATTGATTTTTGTTAAAAACTCTCTGCTTCCTTGTTCTATTTTATCAATGTTATAAATTTTTGCATCTAATATAGTTGTTACTGTGGTTGTATCTTCTATATTAACAACAATAGCATTTTCGTTATTATCGATATCAATTAAATTAGGAATAGCCATAGAGATAGGAGCTATACTAGATAGCTTATAGCCTTCTACTTGTTGGATTTGTTTGTTTAGTTCTATTTTGTTGTCAGCCACATGAATAATTCTGATTTTTTCTTTTTCTTCTTGGCTTTCTACTACAGCATATCTACTTTCAAATACATTTGGATTATAACCTTTGTCAGCACAATAAGATTCAAATTCCATTTTAATTGCTTTTTGCAAGTCAGATTTCGTTAATAAAGAAAACATATCAAAATAATTATACATTTCTTCTGACAAGTTAATACTGATTGGTGTCTTTTGACTATATGTTTCTTGAATTACTTGGTCAATTGCTTCCCCAATTTTGTCATAGAACTTCATTCCAAAAGATTCTACTTTTATTTTTTCGTGGTCTTTTGAAACTTTTGCATATTTAATTAAATGTTCTTCAATATATAGCCCTAGGCAACTTGAATTCGCCATTTCGTTCTCCTTTTTTAATTTGATATATTTTTATTTTTTACAATTTTAAGAAATCCATACTTGAATATTTTACACATTTCTTCAAATATATTTATATTTTATCTTTATTTGGCAAAAAGTCAATATATTTAACACACTTGTAATGAAAACGTAATATTTTTGTAATGTTATGCTTTTTCTTCTTTTTTTCGTAGTTTACAAATAAAAAATCCATCTGTTTTTTCGTTTTGATAAACTTGCAAAAACTTTTCTTTTTCGACAAACTTTTTAAAAAAATTCGTTTCGTCTAAATTCATTTTTTCTATCTCAAAATCTTTGTTATTTTCTATAAAATGAGAGATTACCTCTTCGTTTTCTTCTTTTAAAATACTACAAGTAGAATATACTAAAGTTCCTCCCTTTTTCAAATACTTTTGACAGTTTTGTAAAATCTCCATTTGAATTTTCGTAATTTCTGCTATATCTTCCTGTTTTCTTTTCCATTTTATATCTGGTTTTCTCTTTAAAACGCCAATCCCTAAGCAAGGTACATCAAGAAGAATTTTATCAAAATAATTAAGATATTTTTCTTCATATATAGTAGCATCTTTTGTTTCTGTTTCAATTATAGTAATACCTAATCGTTCAGCGGCTTTAGCAACCAACTTAACTCTATGTTCATGTAAGTCCCACGCCGTAATCTCTCCTTGGTTGCTCATAAGTTGAGCCATATAAGTAGTTTTCCCACCAGGACTACTACAAGCATCTAGCACTTTTTCATTTGGTTTAGGATTCACGATAATTGGTATCAATCCAGCTGCTTCATCTTGAACTGTAAACATTCCTTTTTGAAAACTTTTTAGTGAATCTATGCTTCTAGAACCAGATATCCTTAAAAAATCTTCTAACTCTGCTTCTTCGACTTTAATCTCTTCTTTTTCTAATTCATTGATAAGTGTTTGTTTATCTGTTTTTAAAGTATTTACTCTAATATATAGACTAGGTTTTGAATTAGAAGCTTGACAAATTTTCTCTACTGTTTTCACATCATTTTGTTGTAGTAATTTTTCTACTAACCAAACAGGCATAGAAGTTGTCATAGAAATCCTATCCACATCATTTTGTATCTTAAAAAAATCTTCATAATCCTTTTTATTTACTTTTCTAAGAATTGCATTTACAAAATTACTACTAGCTTTATGTCCATATCTTTTAGCTAAATTTACGCCTTCATTCACAGCAGCAGACTTTGGTACTCTATCTAAAAACAAAATCTGATAAATACTCAATCTCAAAATGTTTAAAATCCAAGGTGATATTTTTTTTAATTTAATATTAGAATACTTCTTTATAATTCCATCAATTGTTAGCCTCCAAGAAATAGTACCATAAACAATCTCAGAAATAAAACCAACATCTCTTTGGTCAATTCCCGCCATTTCATTTCCATTAGAAGATTTCTTAGCTTTCCTTAACATATCATCTAATACAATATTAGAATACGCATCCTTCTCGTCCACCTCATAAAGAATCTTTAAAGCCAACTCTCTCACTTTATCAATCATTCTCTCTTCTCCTTTACTTGTCACTTATTCCATTGCCAAGTTGTCAATCATTCCGGGTTTTTTTGGCAAGTTTCTGCCCATTATTCCGGATTTTTTTGGCAATTATTTAGCAATTAACAGATGACAATTTTTTCATTATTGAAATTATATAATTTTTTAATATAAATTTCCACTTGTTTTGTATATTTTTTCTAAATTTCGGAAAAGATACTTATAAAAGTTTTTGGAGGTTGATTATGGATATAAAAAAACATTTAATCATAACTGGTAATTCGACTGTTTCTTGGAAGGATGCGATTGTAAAAGCAATTTCAGAAACTTCTAAAACAATTGATTATTTATCAGAAGTAAAAATTTTAGAGCAACGAGCTAGTATTGATGGCGATAAAATTACAGAATATTTTGTTGATTTAGATATTAGTTTCACTGTTGACTTAGAACGAAATAAAAATTAATAAGGAGGTCTGTATGAATCCATTAGAAACGAAACAAACTTATCAAGATTATGTGGATAAAAAATCCCCAAACTCTCCTCTTTTAAAAAATTGCTTCAATGCCTTTTGGGTTGGCGGACTTATTTGCACAATTGGACAAGTTATCCTTAATATATGTAAAGAAAGAGGATTTGATACACAAACATCAGGTACAATTGTTTCCATTTTATTAATTGGAATATCTGCATTTTTAACGGGATTAAATTTATTTAATAAAATTGGAAAATTCGCAGGTGCTGGTTCTTTAATCCCTATTACAGGATTTTCAAACTCAATTGTGTCTCCTGCTATGGAATATAAATCAGAAGGATATGTTATGGGAGTTGGTGGAAAGATGTTTACCGTTGCTGGTCCTGTTTTAGTATTCGGCATTTCTACTTCTATTTTGGTAGGTATCCTATTTTTAATATTTAATACACAAAGTATGACTTTAGTCTAAAAGTTGCCAATTGTCAATCATTCCGGGTTTTTTTGGAAACCAATTATATATTGTTGCCAAAAAAACCCGGAA
>CANEFU010000097.1 GCA_947426875.1 uncultured Clostridium sp. | reverse complement strand
CTTTTCCATCTCTATTTCCTCCATTTTCATCTGTTTCTAATGGAGATTTTATCAAGGAAGAAATTTTATGTCTATAAGTTTGTACTGTCTAATTTTAAATTAAATAAAGAAACTTTAGAAAATAAAATTGATAACTGAGTATAAAAAAAGAAAGTCCTGAGACGATTATTTGTCTAAAACTTTCTCCTTTTATTCTATTAACGTATTACTCATTTCTTTTATTCAAATTATATGTTTTTAAAATTATTCTAGCTCCTATTTTTATTTTAGTTTTACTGCTCCTAGTTCTACCAATAAAGTATAGGCCTAAAGGAAATAATGCTACCAGCACCAGAGAGACCGATGCTACCACGATTGCTGGTGCAACCACTGGTGTCATAGGTAATGTTAAAACTACCTCCTCGATAGGCACAAGATTGGCTGGAACCGGAATAGGTTTCTGTTGAGTATTCAAAGCAATTTCCTGCCATATCATAAATATTGCATTTTACATCTTTATTAGCAGCACTATCTATTGCTTTTCCTGTTCTTGTTAAACTATCTTGTAGTCTTCCTTGATATGAATAATCTGTATCTCCTGAAAATTCTTGGATAAATACAATCGCTGTATCCCATGCATAGCTATTTACTAAGTCGCTCGTAACCTTTTTATTGCTGTACATTCCTCTTGCTAACGTTGTTGCTTGTGGCTGTGTTATATTATTATATACATATTGGTCTTCCTTACAAACCATAGGAATTGTTTTGCTAGAATCACTTGTTCTATCTGTAGTAGCTGTTGAGTCTCCTGCTTCATATCTTCCTAGATAATAACCATTATTCGTATTTGCGTTTGTTTTAAATGCTTCGATGTCAATCGCTGTTGTATTTCCATAGCTTGATGTTGCTAATTCTTGATAAGAACTCCCTATTGTATTTGCTCCTTGCCCTGTTGGCGTACCTGTACTTGAAAACGTGTATCTGTTTAAGGTAATTGTTTTACTTCCATTTTCATATTTTACTTCTCCTACTGGTATCCATACAAATTGACTTCCTTTTGTTGTTTCATTTCCTGCACTTACATCCTCTATTACAACTCCTTTTGTCACATCTTCTCCTGAGTCGTTTGCTACTTTAAATCCTGCTGGTATTTTTACTTCATTTTCATATTTACCTTTAATAGTTGTTGGATTATTTTCATCCAATACGCTTCCTTGATTTTTAGCTTGTTCTACTGTTGATGGCTTAGTTGGCGGTGCTGGTGTGTCTCCGCCTTCTGTTGTATTTCCATCACCGACAGAAACTTTTCCAATGTAATCATCTAATTTTCCTGTAATTTCATAACCTGCATCTGTTCGAATGGCACCAGTTTCTTTATTTACTTGGTCAGCATTGCTTATTACTTTGTTATTTTTTATTTCTTCAATGACATCATCTATACCCGGATTTCTATGCTTTTGTTCTGCTTTTATAATCGCTAATTCTACTTGCTCTTCTAACGCTGCTTTTTCTGCTAATTCTTTTGCTGTTCTTGCCTCTTTTATAATTCCCTTTTCTCCTGTTAGACTGGCTAAGGTTATTCCGGCAAGTATTAATAAAATAATAATGGTTACCACTAATGCTACCATCGTAATTCCTTTATTATTCCTTATATTTTTCCTTTTCTTTTTCATCTCTATTTCCTCCATTTTCATCTGTTTCTATTGGAGATTTTATCAATAGAGAAATTTTATGTCTATAAGTTTATACTAGCTAATTTTAAATTAGATAAAAAATTTCAAATAAGGATTTTGGGGCCGTCCCCAAATCCTTATAAAAAAAAGAAAGCTTTTAAAAAGCTTTCTTGGCGGAGTAGAGAGGGTTCGAACCTCCGCGCCGTTTTCACGACCTAACTGTTTAGCAAACAGTCCCCTTCACCACTTGGGTACTACTCCATTTTTATAAATAAAAGTTAGACATAGTCTTATATCTAACTTTTATTATTTGGCGGAGAGGGTGGGATTCGAACCCACGGTACGCTACAAACGCACGCCAATTTTCAAGACTGGTGCCATAAACCAACTCGACCACCTCTCCATATCATTGACAGATGTCAGCGACAATACTTATATTAGCATTTTTACAGACATTTGTCAATAGTAAATTTTAGTTTTTTTGATTTTGTCAACCCCATTGTTAACCATTTGAATTGATTGCTTTTTGAATCGCTTGTGTTTCTTCTTCTGAAAGAGTATAAGTAGATTTTCCTTTTTCAATTGGTTTGGCATAAATATTAGACATTTCTCTTGAATAAATACCATTTAATACAACGCCATTATTGTCTTCGTCTAACATGGCTAAAGTAAAACTCAAATCACTTCCTGTATCTTTAAAAGCACTATATCTTACCATTCCAATTTTTTGAATACATTTGGTTAAATCTTTACCTAGATTTTCTATTTCATGAGAAATCTCTGCATTTTGTTTTTCTACTTTATCTACTCGATACATATACGTTTCTAAGTCTTCTTCTAAATTTTTTCCTTCTCCTAGTTTTTTCATAAAATTACAGTATCTTTTATTTAATTTTGAATATTGTACTATCATTACGATAAATCCTATGAATAAGATAACCATTATACTAAATATAATCCATAAAAAAGTATCTGTTTTTATCATTTCTATCCAATTTTCCATAATTATCCTCTTTCCTAGTTTTATTTGATAAGTCCTAAAATTCTTTCTAAGTCATCATTTGAAGTATATTCAATAATGATTTTTCCTCTCCTCTTTCCTGCATCTAGCCTAACTTTACTTCCGAAAAAACTTTGAAAATTATCTTCTATACTTTTGTATAAGATATGATTTCTTCTTTGCTCTTCTCTGGTTTCTTTTACTTTTGTTTTTTTCTCGACTTGTCTTACTGTGGAACCTCTTTCTAACATTTGTATCGCTGTTTGATATTGTTTTTCTGGGTCAGTAATAGCCAATAATGCTTTACAGTACCCTTCTGATATTTTTCCCTCTTTTGCCATTTCTAATACACGTGGTTCTAAATTTAGCACTCTTACCCAGTTAGCAATTGTACTTCTTCCTTTTCCCAGTTTCTTAGCAACTTCTTCTTGTGACATTCCATAATTGTCAATTAAAGTTCTGATTCCCATTGCTTTTTCTACCGGATTTAAGTCCTCTCTTTGCATGTTTTCGATAAGAGAAATTTCGGAATTGATTTTTTCATTGTCTTCTCTAATAATAGCTGGTATTTCCTTTAATCCTGCTAATTTAGATGCTCTCCATCTTCTTTCTCCTGCAATAATGCTATAGTAGCCATCTTTTTGCGTTACCACGATTGGTTGTATTAATCCATATTCTTGAATGGATTGTGCTAATTCTTCTAAGGCTTCTTGGTCAAATCTTTTTCTTGGTTGGTCTCTGTTTGGCTCTACTTCTGTTATTTTTAATTTTTTTAAGGTGTCATTTTCTTGTATTTGCTCTTCTTCTGGTGCTGGACCAAATAAAGCGTCTAATCCTTTTCCTAATCCTGTCATTTTTGCCATTTTATGCTCCTCCTTTTCTTTTTACATCATATGTTTTGCTTTTTTCTCTTCTTCGTTCATTTTTTGAAATTCTTTTGCAAATTTCAAATAACTTTTTGCCCCTTTGGATTTTGGGTCATATTCTGTGATTGGCATTCCATAACTTGGTGCCTCACTTAGTCTTACATTTCTTGGTATAACGGTTTTATAAACTTTATCATCAAAATATTTTTTTACTTCTTTTACTACCTGATTAGAAAGATTTGTCCTCATGTCATACATGGTAAGTAAAGCTCCTTCAATTTGAATATTTTTATTAAGATGTTTTTTTACTAGATTAACGGTATTTAATAGTTGTCCTAATCCTTCTAAGGCAAAATATTCACATTGTACTGGAATTAAAACACTGTCTGATGCTGTAAAAGAATTTAATGTGATTAATCCTAAAGATGGTGGACAATCAATAAAAATATAATCAAATTTATCTTTTATTTCTTCTAATTTTTCTTTTAGCCTTTGCTCTCTTGACATCATCGATACTAATTCCACTTCTGCTCCTGCTAAATTCATGTTAGAAGGACATATTTTTAAATTCTTTATCGTCGTGTCTTGCATAGCTTCTTCTAATGTCGTTTCATTCACCAATATGTCATAGGTGGAAAATTCCACTTCTTTTTCTACTCCTAGTCCACTTGTTGCATTCCCTTGTGGGTCAGCGTCAATTAATAGTACTTTTTTTCCTTTTTTCGCTAAAATCGTACTTAAATTAACGGTTGTTGTGGTTTTCCCAACCCCACCTTTTTGATTTGCTACTGATATAATTTTTCCCAATTTTATTGCCTCCATTTTTTAGTTAATATTTATTAATAACTTCTTGTTGTTTCCTATTATAATCATATAAAAAGATACGAAAAAAGTCAATAAAAAACGCAAAATTTATTGACTTTTTATCACTTTTTTAAGTATATTTCTTTCTATTATCCTTTTTATTGAATTGGCTCTTTACTAGGAGTACCTGGTTTTCTAGGATATTTTGAAGGAGTATTCTTTATTTTTTGAACAATGATAATATTTCTATTCATATCACTTTTTGGTAGTCGGAAGGTTTCGATTTGTTCTATTTTCCCACCTAGTATAGAAATAGCTGTCTTACTTTGTTCTACTTCTTCTTCTACTTCAGAGCCTTTCATGCTAATACAAAACCCATCTATTTTTACTAATGGTATTAAATATTCTGATAAAGTGGCTAAATTGGCTACTGCTCTTGATGTCGCATAGTCAAATTTTTCTCTATATTTCTTATTTTTGCCAAATTCTTCTACACGGGCATGTATGGTTGTGATATCTTTTAGCGCCAATTCTTTTATGACTTCCTCTAAGAAAAGAAGTCTTTTATTAAGAGAATCTAACAAAGTAACTTGTAAATCTTCTCTTATTATTTTTAATGGAATACCTGGAAATCCCGCTCCTGTACCAACATCAATTATGGTTGCATTTTTCTTGATATGTTTGGCAATTGTCATAGAATCAACAAAATGTTTTAAAATAATAT
>CANEFU010000096.1 GCA_947426875.1 uncultured Clostridium sp. | reverse complement strand
TGTACCAATTACATTAGCAGAAAGGAATTTGATTTTAGACAAAAACGAATTACATGACAATGTAATGTTATTAGATATTGGTGCAGGAAACACAGACATAGGAGTTTTTGAGGGATCTAGTTTCATCTATACGAATTCCATTCCAGTAGGAGGGGATAACATCACAAGCGATATTGCATTAGTACTAAATATTTCGGAAGAAGAAGCAGACAAACTAAAAAGACAATATGGTTTAGCTTTAAAATCTTTTATCGATAATGATAATGACATTATACTAAATACCTCAAAAGACGATAATAAAAACAGAATCATAAAAAGTTCTGAATTAATTGAAATAATAGAAGCAAGAATAGAAGAAATGTTTTCGATTATTAATAAAGATATTACCAATCAAGGGGTAAAACAAAAAATCAATAATGTAGTATTAACAGGACAGGGGATTATCAACATCAATAAAAGTGATGTGGCAGGAAAAATTAATTTAAATATTCCCGTAAAAATATCAACAGGAAGAGCAATCAGTACAGTAAAAGCAACATATCGAACAAGTTATGCCTTGATAAGATATATTGCAGCAAGACCTTTTGCGAAAACAGTATCAAGTAACATTGATACACAAAATGATGAAAACTTTTTCAAAACGGTAATGGAAAGAATTAAAGAATTTTTCTATTCATAAATCAAGTTATTAATTTTAAGTTAGCTGTTTTACTAAAATCACGGATGACTTATGAAAAAACAATAGATATATAATAAGGGAGGAAAAAATAGAATGATGGATTACAATGATGATAATATGACAATGATGGATGGAACCGCAACTATTAAAGTTATAGGTGTTGGGGGCGCTGGAAACAATGCTGTTAATCGAATGATAGAAAGAGGAATTAAAGGTGTTGATTTTATCGCTGTTAATACAGATAGACAAGCACTACAAACATCAAAAGCAAATACTAAAATACAAATAGGGGAAAAAATAACAAGAGGATTAGGAGCAGGAGCAAATCCTGACATCGGAGCTCAATCAGCAGAAGAAAACAAATCTGAAGTAGCCGAAGTATTAAGAGGTGCAGATATGGTATTCGTTACTGCTGGAATGGGTGGAGGAACTGGAACAGGAGCTGCCCCAATTGTAGCTGCAACAGCAAAAGAAATGGGAATATTAACAATAGGAGTTGTAACCAAACCATTTACATTTGAAGGAAAGAAAAGATTATCTCAAGCAGAAAGAGGAATTGAAAGTTTAAAAGGAAAAGTAGATACTTTAGTTGTTATACCAAATGACAAACTATTGCAAATAATCGATAGAAAAACATCTATCATTGAAGCTTTCAAAATGGCAGATGATGTATTAAGACAAGGTGTACAAGGAATATCAGATTTAATTGCTATACCAGGATTAGTAAACTTAGATTTTGCAGACGTAAAAACAATCATGTTAAATCAAGGAATGGCACACATGGGAGTAGGAAATGCATCAGGAGAAAATAGAGCAGAAGACGCTGCTAAAGAAGCAATCCAAAGTCCATTACTAGAAACATCAATAGAAGGAGCAAAAGGAGTAATTATCAATATTACAGGTGGTGAAGATTTAGGACTACATGAAGTAAATACAGCAGCAGAATTAGTACAACGTAGTGTAGACCCAGAAGCCAACATTATCTTTGGTACAGTAACTGACCCAAGCATGACAGATGAAATTCAAATTACCGTTATTGCAACAGGATTTGAAAAAAATGAGCCAATATCAAGTATTGGAGTAGACAGTATTGTATCCAAAACATGGGAAAAGAAAATTAATTCTATACCAGCAAGTACAGAAACAAATTCATCACAAAATGATTTAGATATACCTTCTTTCCTAAGAAAAAGTAAAAATAAAAATATGTAATAATAAAAAAGAAATAATCGAAAGAACTCGATTATTTCTTTTTTTCGCCAATAAGAAAAGACAGCTTTTTCAAAAACAAAGGACTATAATAGTCATGCAGGTGATGGCATGACTATTTACATTGATGTCGTATTAATAGAAAACGTAATCATGAATTCTATTATATTGTTAGCAACAGGATTAATTTTAAAAGAAAAGATAAAAATAATTAGACTAGTAATTGCTAGTTTATTAGGAGCAATCTATTCTGTCATATCTTACATGTCAATTTTAGAGATATATTCTAGTATGATTTTAAAAATAGTATTATCAATTGTAATCATATATATAGCATTTAATCCACAAACGATTAAAAAAATGTGGAAAGATATATTGATATTTTACTTAACTTCTTTTGTATTTGGGGGAGCAGCATTTGCCCTAATTTACATTGTAAAACCACAAGACATATTAATGAAAAATGGGCTATTTTTAGGAACTTATCCACTTAAGACAGTCATATTAGGAGCAATTATTGCCTTTCTAGTTATTATGGCAGCATTTACCATGGTAAAGTCAAAATTTAATAAAAAGGATATGTTTTATGAGATAGAAATAGGAATAAAAGGAAAAAAGATAGAAACAACAGCCATGCTTGACACAGGAAATCTATTGAAAGAACCAATAACAAACACGCCTGTAATTGTGGTAGAACATACACTTTTATATGATTGTATACCAAAAGAAATTTTAAATCATGTAGATGAACTGTTAGGAGGTGAATTTGACAATATATCAGAGAAAATAAAAGAGGAATATATGGCAAAGTTGAAATTTATTCCTTTTTCTTCTTTAGGAAAGCAAAACGGTATGTTATTAGGACTTAAAGTAGAATATGTCAAAATAAAAGAAGAGGACAAAGAAGAAAAAAAAGAAAATATTATATTAGGAATTTATAATAAATCTCTAACGAAAAGAGGAGAATATAGGGCTCTAATGGGAATTGAATTGCTTGGATGATTTTGGGGACGGAGGAAAAAATCATCCTTGAAAAAATCAAGAATAAGAGTTAAGAATAAGAGTCAATAAATAGGATGATTTTTTCCTCCGTCCCCAAAATCATTTAGAGAGGAGAGAGTACAGAAGTGAATATTTTTGAGTTTGTAAAAAATGGAATTAATACCATTTGCGCAAAGTATATGAATGAAAAAGAAGAAATAGAATATTTACCTATATTTTATATTGCAGGAAGCCAAACTCTTCCGCCACCATTACCACCGGAAGAAGAAGCAGAACTAATTGAACAACTTGGTAAAGAGGATAATTTAGCAGTTCGACAGAAATTAGTAGAAAGAAATTTAAGATTAGTAGTATATATTGCTAAAAAATTTGAGAATACTGGTATTGGTATAGAAGATTTAATATCAATTGGGACGATTGGACTTATGAAAGGAGTGAATACTTTTAATTCTGATAAGAAAATCAAATTAGCTACTTATGCTTCTAGATGTATCGAAAATGAAATATTGATGTATTTAAGAAAGAATAACAAAATAAAGGGGGAGGTTTCTATTGATGAGCCATTAAACAAAGATGGAGACGGGAATGAATTACTTCTTTCTGACATATTAGGAACAGAGCCAGATATTACATCAAGAAATTTAGAAGATGAAGTGGATAAATCTCTTTTACATGCATCCATAAGCAAATTAAATGACAGAGAAAAAAATATCATGGAAATGAGATTTGGTTTTCAAACAGGAAAAGAGAAGACACAAAAAGAAGTGGCAGATGAATTGCGGTATATCGCAAAGTTACATATCTAGATTAGAAAAGAAAATTATTGGTAAAATGAAAAAGGAAATTGCTAGTAAAATAGGATAATAAAAGCATAAAAAAACCAAATTTGGAAATACTTAAAATAAGTAAATTCAAAGGAGGTTTTTCTTTTGTTAAACAACAAAGTAGAAATATGTGGAGTCAACACATCAAAATTACCATTACTAAGTAGACAAGAAAAAGAAGAACTATTTATAAAAATAAAAGCAGGAGATGAAGAAGCAAGAACAACATTTATCAATGGAAATTTGAGATTAGTATTAAGTGTTATACAAAGATTTTATGGAAGAGGGGAAGCGGCTGATGATTTATTTCAAGTAGGATGTGTTGGATTAATCAAAGCAATTGACAATTTTGATTTGAGTCAAAATGTACAATTTAGTACTTATGCTGTACCAATGATAGTAGGAGAAGTAAAAAGATATCTAAGAGATAATAATAGTATAAGAGTTAGCAGGTCAGTAAGAGATTTAGCATACAAAGCCATTCAATATAAAGAACACTATGTAAAAGAATATGGAAAAGAGCCTAAAATAGATGAGATTGCTAAAGAGTTAGGGGTAGAAAAAGAAGAAATTGCATTTAGCTTTGACGCCATACAAGACCCTGTATCTTTACAAGAACCAGTTTATAATGATGGCTCAGAAAATATTTATATTGAAGACCAAGTAAGAGATAGTAAAAATACAGATGAGTTATGGACGGAAAAGATGGCAATTGAAGGAGCTTTGCAAAAATTAAATGAGAAAGAAAGAATGATTGTAATGAAAAGATTTTTTGATGGAAGGACGCAAATGGAAGTGGCTGATGAAATTGGAATTTCACAAGCACAGGTTTCTAGGTTAGAAAAAAGTGCAATCAATCATATTAAAAGATTCTACAAATAAGTGAAAACAGTATAAGATGAAAGAAGTAATAGGAGAAATTCTATTACTTCTTTTAAAATAAGAAATATTAAAATAAAAAATGTATATATTATAGATAAGAAGAAAATAAAAGAGGAGAAAAGAAATGCAAGATAAGGGTTTAGATTTTAAACACAAAGAAGTGGTAAATATTAATAATGGAAAAAGATTAGGCTATGTGCAAGATGTATGTGCTGATTTAGAAACTGGAAAAATAACCTCTATTATAGTACCAGGAAGTAACAAAGTATTAAATTTATTTGCATCGAATAATCAAATAGAAATTCCTTGGCAAAATATTAAATGTATAGGGGATGATTTAATATTAGTAGAAATTTAAGAAAAAGTATTGACATAAAGAGTTTAAAATGATATTATAAAAAAGCATTAAGAAACAGAAAAAGAAGTCAATAGAAAAAGTATAAAATTTCCATAAAAAGTTTTGAAAAAAATAT
>CANEFU010000095.1 GCA_947426875.1 uncultured Clostridium sp. | reverse complement strand
ATTAATTGGTTTAATTCTTTGAATTGGTTTGCTGTATTGATATAGATTCCATATTCAATTGGTTCTATTTTAAATTCTGTCTGTAAAATAATCATTTTATTTTCTTCTATCTCTTTTTCTAAAAACTCTTTTGTTACTAATCCTATCCCTTCTGTATTTTTTAATATTTTAACAATGGTTTCATATGTGATATGTCTTATTTTATTAAATTCCTCATAATTACATTGGATACTATTAAAAAAATTCTTGACTGTTTCTGATGGTTTTCTAGGCATGTAAAAATTTTCGTCTTTTAAGTCTTCTATTGTTACTATTTTGTCTTTCCATTTAGAATGATAATTTGCAATTAAAACTTCATTCCAATATCCCAGTTTTATAAATTTTATTTTTTTCTCATCATAATGGATTGCCATCTTTTTCGAAAAAATCATATCTAATTCTTTATTTTTTAATTTTTGTAACATTTCTGTATTTTCTAAATGAAAAATGTTTATTTTACTGTCTATTTCCTCTTTATAATACGCACTAATACATTCTCCCAATATTTTATTTAATATGGTAGAATGTCCTCCTAAATTTATATCTCTTACTTTATTTCCATATTTTTTATCCAATCGAAGGATTTCATTCATTGGTTCTTTTATTTCATGATATATTTTCTTTCCTTCTTCTGTTAAAATAATGCCATGATTTGACCTTATGAATAATTTGGTGTGTAAGGCTTCTTCTAGATTTTTTATATGTTTTGTTATAGCTGGTTGAGAGATATATAGTATTTTACTTGCCTTTGTCAAATTTTCTTCTCTTGCTACTATCGTAAATATTTTATACAATTCTAAATTTATCATTATGAAATTTCCTTCTTATTATTATAAATTCTATCTAATAACTCATCTGGATAGGTTCTATCCAAAAATTCATCCACTGGTCCACTAGCAGGTACATTCTGACGCCTTTCTTGTTGTCGATTACCTGCCATACAAGATATTACAATGTCAAAAGTCATAAATAACATGAAAAATATGGTAAAAATTCTAATGCTTTTTTTAGCAATTAATGGCTCTGCTTTTTGAAAAGCTGGATAAATAATCTTTAAATAAACAATGGCAATAATTCCCCAATATACGCAATATAGTAATGAAGTTCTTCCATTTAAATTCATAAATAAGTGGGAATAATCCCATGAGATTGTACCAAAGAATATCTCTTGAAAAAAAGAACAAAAATATTCTAATGCACCTCCCATAAGCATTCCTGAAAAGAATGCCTTTTTCGGTTCTTGTATATTGGAAATTAATATATAATAAGCTACTGCTCCTATACCATATATCTGTATAAAAGGTCCATAAATTAATCCTTGCCTTATCTCTAAAGTTCTTGTATAGACTAATGCATATAACATTTCAGCAAAAAATCCAAATATACTTCCTATTACAAATATCCAAAATATTTTTATGCTATTATTTATTATTTTCTTTCCCATATGTTTCCCCATTTACTTTAATTATCCACATTATATACTAATTATGTAGAAAATAAAAGTATTCTTTTCAGAATTAATAAAATCTTAAGTAACCTATTTAGTATAATATGTCTTTTACAACTTCTCCTGCTATCATAAGTCCTGCTACAGAAGGAACAAAAGATATACTTCCTGGTATTTCTTGCTTTTGGGTCTGAATTGGCTCTTCTTTTGAATATAATACTTTTACTTGATTGATTCCTCTTTTTTTCAATTCTTTTCTCATAACTCTTGCTAGCGGACAGACTGATGTTTTATCGATGTTTACTATTTCGAATTTAGCTGGTTCTAGTTTATTTCCTGTTCCCATACAAGATAAAATGGGCACTTTCAATTGATTGGCTCTTTCAATCAATTGAATCTTTGTTGTTACGGTGTCTACCGCATCTACTACATAAGAAAAAGAGTGGTCAATTATATTCTCTTCTGCTCCTTCTATTTCTTGTGCCATATAAATATCTACAATTGCTTGTGGATTGATAGCTAATATTCTTTGTTTCATAACATCAATTTTTCTTTTTCCTATTGTTTGATGAGTAGCATGTATTTGTCGATTCAGGTTACTAATTGAAATAATATCATTGTCAACCAATGTAATGTGTCCAACTCCTGTTCTTACCAGTCCTTCTACTACAAAGGAACCAACTCCTCCTATTCCATATACAGCTACTTTTGCTTTTTTTAGTTTTTCTACCGCTTCTTTTCCTATTAACAATTCAGTTCTACTTGTCCAAGTTTCTTCCACTTTTAATCTCATTCCTCCTTTAAGCACAAATTATTTTTCAACTTTTTCTTACCTATTATAGCATAAATTTCGTTTATATGCTATATCGTAATGTCAAATGAAAATACCCTCTTAAAGTTTTCTTTAAGGGGTATTTGCTAATTAATTTATTCTTTATATTCCTAACGTATATGGATTATCATGTGTTCCATCTCCACCTGTTATTTTTGCCTCTTCTTTTACTAAGAAGACTGGTCGGAACCCTTTTGTTGCATTGGAAGCATCAATTTGCCACCATTCACCAATTGAGGTATTTGTGTAATAAGCAACTGTAACAAGTTTATTGAATGTAGCTGCAGTTGGATTTTTACTTGTTGGTATAGATGCTACACCAAACTCACCACGAGTACCTTGTTCATTAGCACATCTTTCACATATCCAGCTTTCTGTTTTATTATAATTTAATCCTAATTCAATAATGGTAGATAAATCTCTAACTTTGCTTACCGTTAACTCATATGGTTTCTTTATTTTATATGCACTATGCGTCGCAGGAAAGCCATTAAGTTTTGTCGATGTAGAATACCAATTAGCTCCTGTTTTTTCTGGGTCTGCTTCCCATGACTGACATCCAATGCTTCTAGCATTCGATACAGGACCATCCGCTAAAAGATATTCTTGAGCATATCCATTTAAGGTTCTCCATACATTATTGTAAGAAGCCATTGACAGAACAGCAGCATTAGAAATTGAATTACGGTTTGAAGTAGAAGGACTATTATATCTTATTGTACTTTCACTTGCCTTAGCTGTTGGATCGGTATCACCTAAAGTAACTTCCCTGATACTATCATCCGCAAAAATTTGTAATCCTTTTGAGCTGTCATTGAAGCCTTCATTTGACAAATTATTATATAACACCCTACATAATATATTATTATATAAGACATATGGACTTTTCTTTGCTTCTTCTGTAGCTGTTTTATCTGTAATTAATACATCTTTTGCTTTTTGGTCTCCTACTGTTATTTTTATTTCCTTTGTAAATGTTCTTCCATCACTGGCTGTTGCCGTTATTGTTACCATTGCTGTTCCACTTTGGCTTCCTGTTGTTATGGTTCTATTTTCCTCATCTATTGTTATTAAATCACTATCTGTTGTAATTGTATAGGTTAATTCTTCTACATTTTCTGCTGGTGTTGTTGTTATTGCTATAAACTTAGTTTCGTCATTTTTCATTACTATATTATCGATACTGATATCTGTTACTTTTGCTACAATTTCTACCGTACATGTTGCTTCATATTCTGTTCCTTCTACCTTTGCTGTTATTGTTACCGTCCCAGTATTTCCTATTGCTGTTATTTTCCCATTTTCTACGGTTGCTACTGTCGCATCTGATGTACTCCATATGATATTTCCTTCTAAGTTTCCTATTCTTGTTACTGTTACTGTTTTATTTTCTCCTGACAATATTTTTAAAATTGTACTATCTAAAGCTATTCCATTTACTTCTTGTACTTTCCCATCTTCTGTTATTTGAAAAATAAATCCGTTACGTTTTATTAGCCATGGCAATTTCCCATTTTCGCTCTTTTCAATTTCTTCGTCTTTAAAGCCATACTTCTTTAGTTCATCTTCCAATATTTTTTTATTAATTTGCGTCCCATCTTCTCCCATTCTTGATGTCATTACTGCTAATTTTATCTTTTCTTCCATGTCAGCTTTTTCACTTTTTAGTTTTGCAGCTGTTGCTTTTGTTAGTATTCCATTCTCTCCTGTTAACGTTGCTATGCTGATTCCTGCTAATATTAGCAATACAATGATTGTAATAACTAGTGCTATTAATGTAATTCCTCTTTGTTTTTTCATTTTCTTCTTTCCCTTCTTTTGTTTTTCTTTATTATATTTTTGGAAAAACACATTTACAAGGATTTTATCTGTTTTTGCTGTTACCTTTTTTTACATAATGCCTTAATATCCGACAATTTTTATAAAAATATATTTCCTTTCATAAAGCTTATTTCCTTACAAACCTTTTGTATTCAAAAATGATAGCACAATTTTTCTTCTTGTGATATAATATTACTATTCTATCATAGGAGAGATAATATGTTACGAATTAATAATATTAAAATTAGAGAAGACCTAACAGAATATAAAGTATTTGAAATAGCTATTCAAAAAGCGCATGTAAAAAAAGAGGATATCTTAGAATGGCATATTTCCAGAAAGTCCATCGATGCACGAAAAAAGGATGATGTTCATTACACTTATTCTATTGATATTCGAGTAAAAAATGAAAAAGTATATAAAAAATTAGAAAAAGTAAAAGAAGTCGAAATACCATCCATCAAAAGTAGAAATTCTTGTACTAGTCGTCCTGTTATTATAGGAGCTGGACCAGCTGGTCTTTTTGCTGCTCTTACTCTCGTTCAAAACAATCAAAAACCAATTATTATTGAACAAGGACAATCTGTTGAGAAAAGAAAAGAAAGTGTTAATCATTTTTTAAAAACCGGAAAATTAAATTCTTTTTCTAATGTTCAATTTGGTGAGGGTGGTGCTGGTACATTCTCAGACGGAAAATTAACAACTGGTATTAACAGTCCTTTTTGTAGAAAGGTTCTTGAAGAATTTGTTTATTTTGGTGCACCAAAACAAATTTTATATCTTTCTAAACCTCATATTGGGACTGACAATTTAATTCATATTATTAAAAATATGAGAGAATATATAATTGAAAAAGGTGGAACTTTCCTTTTTAATACAAAAGTAATCGATTTTGAAATCACAAACGATTACATTACTGCTCTACATACCATCTCTAAGCAATCTGAAGAA
>CANEFU010000094.1 GCA_947426875.1 uncultured Clostridium sp. | reverse complement strand
ATTAACATAGTCTAATGTTTTGCCTGCCAAATAATTTAATCCATCTAAATTATCATCATCTGGATGAATCGTTATGTCTGTATCAGGATTTTCTACCGTTATTACTGTTTCAAATAAATTTCTTGCTCCTTCTTGAATATATTGTCCCATAGAATGTAGGTCTGTTGTAAAATCGACTCCTGCTGGGAATATTCCTTTTTGTTCTTTCCCTTCACTTTCTCCAAATAATTGCTTCCACCATTCCGTAAAATAATGCATTTTAGGTTCATAATTTACTACTATTTCTATATTTTTTTGTGATTGATATAAAATATTTCTTGCGACAGCATATTGATAACATTCATTATATTTTAGATTTGAATCATCATATCTTTCTTGCCCTACTCTGGCACCTTCCATTAGTTTATCAATATCGATTCCTGCTACTGCAATGGGAAGTAATCCTACTGCAGTTAAAACAGAATATCTACCTCCAATGTTATCTGGTACTACAAATTGTTCATATCCTTCATTTTCTGCTAAAGTTTTTAAAGCTCCTTTTTCTTTGTCTGTTGTTGCATAAATTCTACTTCTTGCTTCATCAATTCCATATTTATTTTCTAATATTTCTCTAAAAATTCGGAAAGCTATTGCTGGCTCTGTAGTAGTTCCTGATTTTGATATCACATTAACGGAAAAGTCTTTGTTTCCTATATATTCAATTAATTCGTTGATATAATTAGGACTTAAATTGTTTCCTACATATAGAACTTGTGGATGTTTTCTTTGTTTGCTTGGAAGCATATTATAAAATGAACTTGTTAATGCTTCGATTACTGCTCTCGCTCCTAAGTAAGAACCTCCTATTCCGATAACTACTAAAATATCAGATTCTTTTGCTATTTTTTTAGCTGCTTTTTTTATTCTGGCAAATTCCTTTTTATCATAATTAATTGGTAATTCAAGCCATCCTACAAAATCTGTTTCTTTATTTGCTCTTTTATGCAAATCTTTATGAATATTCTCTACTTGTTCTTTGTATGCTAAAATGATTTTTTGTGTAATTTCACTATTTACTAAATTTAGTTTAACTCCTGACAGAGCAAATCCTTCCCTTCTCAATTATAATTCAAATTTATTATATAGAAACCCATCAAAAATTTCAAGTCTTATCTTTGAAAAAACAAACTTTATTCTATGGGCTATTTCAAAACCTATTAATCTATATTCGAAAAAGATAAGGCTCTTCTAAAACCTTATCTTCTTTCTATCTATCTTCCATTTATTACTTCTCTTTATTTTTACCTTTCTTATACCATTGCAAAGTCTCCCATGTCAAATTGCTCTTTCCATTCTTCTATATCACTAATTCTTTTATTATAAAAATCAAGTCTTTTTTCATTCTTATACAACATTTTTTTAAATTGCTCATTTTCTATTTCATTTGCTCTTTGAGTTGCATATATTTTGTCAAACTTAGCTTCAAAATATTCTTTCATTTCTGTAAATTGATGGTCTATTGTTTTCTGCATAGTATCTAATATTTCTACAAGGTCTGATATATCTTTTTTTCTCTCTTGTTCTACTGAAACAATTCTTTCATTCATTCCTAATAAAATTTTTGCATTTGCTTCCCATTTTTTATCATTCTGTTCCCATTTTCTTTCGTTTTCTTCCCATCTTTTTTCATTCTGTTTCCATTTTCTTTCGTTTTCTTCCCATCTCTTTTCATTTTCTGTTCTAAACTCTCGTAGCTCCTTTAATATTGTATTCATCATAACATCTTCCATACTATCACCACCTTTCCTTTTAAAAATTTCCTAACATCTGATAGATTGATAAGTAAAAATTAACCTTATGTAGGATGTAGTCAATATTTAACCATAAGTTCCATGTATTGTCAATAGAAAAAACAGAAAATTTTAAAAATTTCTGTTTTCATTTTATTCCTATTCAGCTAAACCGCTATAATAAGCCTGATATAATTTACTATAATAACCATCTGTTTTATTTACTAATTCCGTATGACTTCCTTCCTCAATAATTTCTCCTTGATTTAATACAATTATTTTATCAACATTCACAATCGTTGATAATCTATGAGCAATAAAAATGGAGGTTTTTTCTTTTGAAATCTTATCAACTGATTTTTGAATTAACTCCTCTGTTTTCGTATCTATATTAGCAGTTGCTTCGTCTAAAATAAAGATAGATGGATTATGTGCAAAAATTCTAGCAAAAGCTATCAATTGTTTTTGCCCAGAAGAATAAGAGTTTCCTCTTTCTTGCGAAATTTCTTCTATTCCATTTGGCAATGCATCTATAAACTCTTCTGCTGAAGCTAGTTGTACTGTCTTTCTAATCGATTCATCTGAAAGATTTTTATTCAATCGAATATTATCTTTTATACTTCTTGCAAAGACAAAAGGGTCCTGCAAAATGATACCAATCTTTTCTCTTAAAGAACGCAAATTAATATCTTTAATATTAATGCCATCTAACAGTATTTCTCCTTTTTGTATTTCATAAAATCGATTGATTAAATTGGTAATTGTCGTTTTCCCTGAACCTGTTTTTCCTACCAGAGCAATACTTTGTCCAGGTTCAATTGTGAAACTAACATTTTTTAAAATCCAATTTTCTTCTTCATAGGCAAACCATACATTTTTAAATTCAATTTTTCCCTCTATCTTTTCTAATACTATCCCATCTTCAAAATTTTCTAAGTATTCTTTATGCTCTAATATATCATATATCTTATCAATTGATACTAACGCCTCTTGTACTGTTTCAAAATTTTCTACTAAGCGGTTGATTGGTGAAAATATTTGTTTTATATAAGTAACAAATACATAAATTAAACCGACATCTACGCTTACTCCTATTAAATAATTAATGCTTGCCCAAACAATGATAGCCACACCCAAATTTTCTAGAACCATCAAAATAGCTACTAGAAGTGCTTCTGTCATACCTGTTGGAATTCTAGATTTCCAGAATTCTGTACACAATTTTTTACATTCTTTTTGTTTTTCATATTGTCGATTAAAAATTTTGATTAATTTCACACCGTAAATAGATTCTGCTAAAAAGATATTTAATTTGGTTTTTACCATTTTTGAGTATTCTTGTACTTTATTACTGATTTTTGTGATAACTACCGATGTTATGATAACCAAAGGTATTACCGAAAAGGAAATAAGTGCCAACCTGTAATTAAGTGACAACATCATAACAACGAAAGCTACTATCATCAATATATCTCTAATAAAAGTCGTTATTCCTTCTTTAAACAAAGTTGTAATATCTTCCACATCACTTGTGATTCTAACAAAAAGCGTCCCTGCTGGTGTTTTATCATGAAAAGGGATATTGGCATATTGTGTATATTTATATAGTTTATTTCGAATAGAATAAATAACATTTTCTCCCATCATACTAGTAGCGGTGGTAACAATAAAATTTAAAATATTTCCTAGTAGTACTATCGCAATGTAAATTGTCCCTATTTTTCCAATTGTCATAATTCCTTGTTGATAGGTATTTACGCTTAAGTAATCATCAATTACTATTTTTATTAAATATGGTTTTACCACTTCTCCTATGTTAATTAGAACCGCTAAAATAGAGATAATTGCTATTGATTTTGTTTGTGGTTTTAACATTTTGTACAATCTTTGTAATGTTTTATTTTTCATCTGTTTTCCTTTCTTGCCAAACAAACCCGGAATGATTGGCAGGCTGTTTTCCTTTCTTGCCAAATAAACCCGGAATGATTGGCAATTGACAATTGGCAATTTTTACGTTAAGAAACTAGGCTCTGCTTTGGTTGCTTGTTGTGTATAAAAGTCATAATAAATGCCTTCTTTTTGAATTAATTCCTCATGAATTCCTTGTTCTACAATCACACCATTATCTAGCACTACGATTTTATCACTTTGTTTGACATCTGCTATTTTGTTAGAAATAATGATGCATGTTTTCTCTTTGGTTAATTGTTTTATGTTTTCTAATAATTCTTGTGAAGTTCGATTGTCTAATGCAGAGAAAGTATCATCAAAAATAACAATACTACTATTTTTTAAAAATGCTCTTGATATTACTACTCTTTGTTTTTGTCCTCCTGATAAGTCTGAACCTCTTTCTCCTATTGTTGTTTTGATTCCTCCTGGCATTTGCTTAATTTCGTCATAAATAACTGCTTTTTTGGTACTTTCTTTTATTTCTTCCTCTTCATAATCTTCTTTAAATAGACTGATGTTATCTTTTAAAGTAGAAGAAAATAAGAAATTATCTTGTGTGATATAACAAATATTTTCTCTTAACGTTTCTGTATCGATATCATTGATGTCTCTACCATCAATCATGATTTTTCCTTTTGGAATGTTATATAATTTCGTTAGCAAATTCATTAAGGTTGTTTTTCCACTTCCAATTGTTCCTATAATTCCTAGGGTTTCTCCCTTTTTAAGTTCAATATTAATGTTTTCTAATGCCTTATCTATCATTCCTGGATAATGGAAACTTAAGTTTTGGATGATTATATTTCCCTCTAATTTTTCCTTTGTTATATTTTCTTTTACGGTTATCTTTTCTCTTTCTAGTTCAAAAACTTTATCTAATCTATAATAAGATATTTGTGCTCTTTTAAATCTTGAAATTAGGGTTGGCATCCAGTTGACTGGATTAACAAATAATGCTATGTAGCCATTAAAAGCTACTAATTCTCCTACTGTAATAGTTCCTTCTAAAACCAAATGAGAACCATAAATAAAAGAAATAGCATAACAAAGTCCAAAGCAAATATCAACACAGGTTGTCAATAGATTAGAAAATACATCGACAGCATTATCGCTTTGTCTTACTTTTCTATTTTTTAATATAAATTCTTTTAATTGACTTCCTTCACATGAATAAGCTTTGGTAGTTCGAATACTATCAGTACTTTCTTGTATATATTCTGACATTTCTGTAAATCTGTCTTGTGCTTTTCTAAAATTAATTTCTACATATTTCTTAATTTTTATGACCAAAAGTGTGGCAATTATAATTGGACATAGTGTAGCAAGTGTTAAGAATAAATTTACTCCACTTGCCATTTGATAAGTCGCAATAATTAGTGTAAATATAAT
>CANEFU010000093.1 GCA_947426875.1 uncultured Clostridium sp. | reverse complement strand
TGAAACAGTTAACCCTAACTATGGTTATGAATGTAACCCTTCAGAAGGAATTTCGGTAGCAACGGTTAAAGCAGGAAACAATAATAAAGTAGTTCCTAACAAGCAAAAGTATATCAAACTATCAGGATATGTATGGAAAGACGAAGCAAGTGATAAAACGGGAGACCTTACTAAGATAAATCATAGTTATGATACAGGAGATACCTTATTAGATGGAATTACCGTAAAATTAAAAGACAGAACAGGTAAAGAAGCAGATAGAGTAACCACAACAGCCAATGGAGGAAGCTATTTATTTACCGATGTATTAGTCGAAAATTTAGGAAATTACTATGTTGAATTTGAATACAATGGATTAACCTATACCAATGTAAATCCATATGTACCAAGTAGTGAGGCAAGTAATGCTTCAAAAGCAATAGAAGGGCAAGCAATAAGAGAAAGATTCAACAAAAACTTTAGTAGTGTAGAAGGAAGAGAAAGAAATTCTGGTGTTACACTAAATGAAGAAGGAAATGAATCACAAGCATTATCTTACGATACAAGTGAAGCACATAAAGCTATCTTAATCAACAAAAATGACCAATATCCAATAACAGCAAGTACAGAAGAGGCGAAATATAGTATTGTTGACCACTTTACACCAGGAGAAGAAGAAGTTAAATATATCAACTTAGGATTATATCAAAGAGAGCAACCAGATATATCACTTATGAAAGATATACACAATGTAAAACTAACAATTAATGGTTATGAAAATACTTATCGCTATGGTCAAAGAGGAAAATATGACCCAGAAGGATTTAATGTAGGAGTTAGATTTGGAGAAAAAGCAGACGAATATGGAAATATGACATATAGAAGAGCTCTTTATAAAGCAGATTATCAATACGAGAATCCAGTAGATAAAAGCAAAGAATTACAAGCATACATAACGTATGAAATAAAAATGAACAATCAATCTTCTAGCTTAATTACACAAGTTAACAGCATTGCAGACTATTTTGATAATAGATATCAAATCATAAGTGTAGGAACAGGTGTAGAAAGAAATGGAGATACGAACAAAGCAATTGGATATCGAAACGAAAATGGAGAACTAGTAGGAGACATTTCAATACAAGAAGGAAGTTATGGAACAGATGGAAAATATGCGAAAGCAATTATTAAAAATAACACTAGAATTGAAAAAGGAACAACTAGTATTTATATCCAATTTAAATTAAGCAGAGAGCAAATATTAGACATATTAAAAGATAAGCAAGAAGGACAAACTGCAGATGAAAGTACTATCTTAGAAAATGTAGCAGAAATCAATTCTTATTCTATCTTTGATAAAAATGGAATCTATGCAGGAATTGACAAAAACTCAAATCCAGGAAATTGTACACCAGGAGATAGAGAGACTTATGAAGATGATACAGATGCAAGTCCAGGTCTATTATTAGAAGTAGCAGATGCAAGAACACTAGAAGGTACTGTATTTGAAGATAAAGCAACAGGTGGATTAGAACTACATCCAGGAGTGATTCGTCAAGGTGACGGAGAATATAAACCGGATAAACCAGATGAAGAAAAAGGAATAGAAGGCGTAGAAATTAAATTTACGGACACAAAGGGAAGCGGTAAAGAATATACAGCAACAACAGATGCAAATGGATATTTCAATATTCCAAATTATATACCAGGTGATTACCTACTAACCTATACATGGGGAGATGAGCACTACACAGTACAAGAATACAAAGGAACCATATATAAAGAAAAAGAAAGAGCCGAAAAAGGAGACTGGTATAAACAAGAAAATCCTAGATATAGTGATGCTAGAGATGACTATGATGTTATGAGACAAGAAATAGACAATGAAATGAAAACTTTCAGTCAAAAAACACAAATAACAAAAAACAAAATGGTTTCTACTACTCCTATGATGGAAGTTGGAATTGAATATGAAACAACAGAAACGGCATCTATGGGACTTCGTTATGAGTACAAAATAAGAAATATAGACTTTGGTATTATCGAAAGAGCAAGACAGGATTTAAAATTAACAAAACGTGTAGAAAGCATGAAAGTTACTTTAGCAAATGGTCAAGTTCTTGTTAACTTAACCGTTGATGAAAACGGAAATATAACAGGAGAAAGAAATCATATTACTTATATGAAACCAGATGAAGCAGATAAATATAATGGATTTATTAGACTAGAATTAGATAATGAATTAATGCAAGGAGCTAAAGTAGAAGTAGGATATGGAATTACCATAGAAAACCAAAGTGAATTAGATTACTTAGATAAAGACTTCTATCTATATGGAGAAGTAAAAGGTGATAAAATAACAATCACACCATCTAAAATAGTAGATTACTTAGATAAAGACTGGGCATTTGACAACAAAGAGGGAGAAAATGCAAAATGGGAAATAAAAGCAATAGAAAATATACAAGAATACTTAGAAGAACCAGTATATAAAAGTGAAGACTCAACAATTGCTAATAAAATGCTTCTTTGGACAGAAAGTTTAGCAGATAAAAAATTAGCACCTGGAGACAAAGAAAAACTTAACATTAATGTTTCTAAATTATTATCAACAACAGATGAAATTTCACTAAATAATGAAACAGAAATGATTGAAATACAAAGAAATGGTGGTTCAAAACCAGAATCTATACCAGGTAACTATGTACCAGGAGCAGGATTAACAGAAGCAGATGATAGTATGGCAGAAACAACAATAGTAACACCAAATACTGGTGAAAATCAAAACTATATTGTACCAGTTATGATAGGAGCAACAGCACTTATTATCTTAGCAGCAGGAGTTATCATCATTAAGAAAAAAGCAATCTAATCATTAGAAATTAGCCAAGAGGGAAAACAAAACCCTCTGGCTTTTTTTAAAATAAGGATTTGGGGACGGCCCCCAAATCCTTATTTTGATAATTTTGAAAAGCCTACGCAAATAAGCACTTTAGAATAAGAACTCAAAATAGAAAGAAAAATGTAAACAAAATGTAAAGAGAACTTAAAATAAAAGACAAAAATGGTGAAAATGAGTACCCGTAAAACCCTAGAGCTTCTACCAATAAAAGGAAAGAGAAAGGGATTGATTTTTGAAAGAGAAAGAAGTTAGAATAGAATTAAGAACTTTTATCAGTAAAGAAAGGAACGGGTAAGATGAGGAAAAAGATATTGAAAATAGCCATTATTATTTTATTAATTGCCAGTATGATGATGACGAATTTCTTAATATTGGCAACTAACTTAGTAAGTTATGCTTTTAGTGAAGCAAATGAGCAAAATGTAGAATTTAATAGTTATTTTGAATTGGAGGATGGAAATAGAACTAATGAAATAGAAAAAGCCATTTCTGCTAATGATATTCATTTATGTATGGAAATAGAAGTAAAACAAGAAGGTTACTTAAATGGAAAAATAGAGTTAAGAAATGCTAATTTCAAGTTCAAACAACAAGAAGATGAAAATATAGAATCTATGACAGATGACACTATCACCCTAAAACAAATGAATGCAGGACAAAAAGTGAAAATACAAGTTGGATTAGAAGCAAATTTAGGGGGAATAGTAGAATTAAGTAAATGGAATCAAGAAAATACAGTGGTATTAACGGGAAGCTATCAAAATGCTATGCAAAAAGAAGCTCAAATAGAAAAAGAAAGTAAAATAAAGATAATTGTAACCAATGATAACCCTGTTTCTTTGAATGCACAAATTATAACCAATAAAATATATTCAATAAATGGAGAAAACAAAAGAATCGTGCAAGTTGCTATCAATAGTGGGTTAGAAGGAGAAGGTTATCCAATTAAGCAAACGAACTTACAATTAGAAGCACCAGAAATGCCAGAAAAAATTGAGGTTTTAGATAGAGGAACCCAAGCAACCAAAGAAAATAGTATTCAATATCAAGCAAAAGAAAATCAATTAGCAATCCAAATAACCAACCAAGAAAAAGACGGAAAAATATATTATGGAAAGCAAAAAACAGATAAGCTAATCGTTACCTATGTGTATCCAGAAGAAAATATCATACAAGAACAAGAGATAAAAATAAAAAGTGACATACAATTATATGATACACAAGAAACCAATCTTACCAAAGAAGTAAGCAATAAAATGCAAGAAGAAGTAGAAGCGATAATTGATTATCAAGTAAGAAATCAAACGGAACTATATAAAGGAAAAATCTATGCAGGAGTAGAGCAAAATTATATTAGTAGTAGCACCATTGATATTCGTTACCCACAAGTTGAACAGAATATACAAGTAATAGAAGGAAACGCTTATTACCCAAAAGAGGTAAATGGAGCAGAGGAAAAGGAAGTAGCAAATACCTTCTATAAAAAGACAATGATTAATCAAGAAGAACTATTAAATGTGATAGGAGAGCAAGGAGAACTAATTATTCAAAAAATAGATGGAACCGAAATCAAAAAAATAAATCATGAAACTATGCAAAAGGAAGAAAATCTTTTAATTGTTGAGTATCCAGAAGAGCAAAGAGAGATAAGCTTAAAAATTAATAATGCACAAAACACAGGTATTATTACCATGACACATGAGAAAGTAATCCACTCAGAAAGAAGAGAAAGAAACGAAGTAAAACTCCTTACGGAATTAACCGAAGAAGGAAACTTGCAAGAAACACAACAAATTCAAGCAAGACAAGGGAAAGATAGTATTTCCTTAAAGGAACCACAAGCAAAAACAGAAGTTGAAATGAGTCAAACACAATTAGTAGCAGGAAAAGTTAATAAAAACATAGAAATAAAAACAACATTGATTACCAATGAAAGTAAATATGACTTATACAAAAATCCAACGGTAGAGTTTGAATTTCCACAAGAAGTACAAACTGTAAGAATAAAGAGTGCAAACTTATTATATGGAGAAGAATTAACCATTCAAAAACAGGAGGTCTATGTAAATGAGGCAGGAAATCAAGTTATTAGAATGGAACTAGCAGGAGAGCAAACTAGATATACCGAAGCAGAGATGATAAAAGGAGCTAACATCATTTTAAATTGTGACATTACGGTTGCTCCATTAGAAGGAGATAGTAGTAACCATATTATAATTCGATATACAAATGAGCAAGAGGTTCAATATGATGAAGAAAGCACAA
>CANEFU010000092.1 GCA_947426875.1 uncultured Clostridium sp. | reverse complement strand
CGCTGATAGCTTTAGTTATCACCATTATAATTTTATTAATCTTAGCAGGAGTAACAATCGCAATATTAACAGGAGAAAATGGTACATTAAATAAAGCAGAACAATCAAAAGAAGAAACGAAAAAGCAAACGGCAACTGAAATATTAAATTTGAAAATAACGAATACACAAATTGCGACATATACCAAAGAACAAAGAATGCCAAATTTAAAAGAATTAGCTATATCATTAGACCCAGAAAATGACAAAGAAATAAAGAGTTTAACAAAACAAAGTACAAAAATGGCTAACTTAGATTGGATAAATGATACAGATTATACTTCGATTTTTGCTATCTTAAAGGATTATCCAGAATATGAATTTGAAATAAATGATTCCTTACAATTAGCAAGTGTTAATGGAGAGACAGTCGATAATAATATAACAGAACCACTTCAAATAACAGAAAATGGGAAATATAATGTAAAAAACTATGCAGAAGTGGATGTAGATGTGCCAACCTACAAAGGACCTAAATTGGTTGGAATTTATAACTCTGAATATGGTATTAAAAATAATACGGTAGCAAGTATTGTTATAAATAATTTAAACGTTGGAGAACAATATTGTGTGGTTATTGGAAGGGCAATGACAGGTGGAGCTAATGCTGATTTTGAAGATAGAGGTACAACGTTTACAAATGCAGAGTATGAAAAACGTTCTAATTATTTATACAATTTTGTTCCGACGGCAACGTCTGTAACGATAACGCAAGCAACTGTACAGTGGGGAACAAATTATGGGTCTCGAGTTCATGGATTTGTATTTAAAGGTTCTTTTGAATAAACAAAATAAATAAAGATATCACTTTAATGAAGTGGTATCTATTTTTATGTGCGAGAATTATGTAAAAAAGATAACAGAAAAAACGAGAGAAATCCTTGTAAGTATCTTTCCCTAAAAATATAATAAAGAAAAACAAAAAAAAGAAAGAGGAAATAAAAAAGTAAAAAATGAATAAATTTTAAAAACTATTGAAAAAATAGGAATAGTTATGTTATAAATAAAATAGTAAATAGGTAGTAACAACATTACATAATGCAAAACAAAAGAAAGGGAGAATAAAATGAAAAAACAAATCTTAACAAACCAAAGAGAAAATAGACGGAATCACACTGATAGCATTGGTTATCACAATCATTGTGCTATTAATATTAGCAGGAATATCAATCGCAACGTTAACAGGAGAAAATGGAATCTTAACGAAAGCGAATACAGCCAAAGAAGAGCATAAAATAGCTCAATATAGAGAAGAACTTAATCTGATTATTTTAGAAGAAGTAACAGAAAGAAAAGTAAGCAAAAAAGAAGAGCCCATGATAGAAAGTTTAGACCAAAAAATAAAGAAGAAAGATTGGGTAGAAAAAACAAGTAAAGAGCAAGCAGAAGGAGCTTCAGAAGAGTATTTAATCGTAGAGAGCAAAGAAGGATATGAATTTATCATAGAAGTAAATAAGGAAAAAGAAACAGCCAAAATCATACAAGAAAGCAAAACACCAGGAGAGAAGTACACAATTACCTATGACCCAAATGGGGGAGAAGGGCAACCAGAAACGGTAGAAGTAAGAAAAGGATTTAATAAAATCTTGAAAAACAATACCTTTACGAAAGAGGATTATGCCTTTGTCGGATGGTGTGAAAAAAAAGTGCCAGATGCAGAAACAAAACCATATTTAGAAGGAAGTAAATACCAACCAAAGGGAAATGTAACCTTATATGCTATCTGGAGTTATAATGCAGCAACTATCACATTTGATGCCAATACGGGAACGGGAAATATGGAAAACAAAAAAGTAATCAAAGGACAAGATAGCACATTACCAGTAAATACATTTACCAAAGAAGATTATGAGTTTGAAAAATGGAATACCAAAGCAGATGGAACAGGAAAGGATTATGAAAATTCAGCTACCATAAATATTACAGAGGATATCACTTTATATGCTATTTGGAAAAGTAAACCTATTACAGCAGAAACGATAAAGAAGAATCCAAGTAGTTTTTATGGTTCCATTGTTAGGAACTATTCTGCCAAGACGGTTAATGGCAAAGATTATAATAATGCGGTAGCCAATTGGAAAATATTCTATGCAGATGATAATAACATTTATCTGATTGCAGATGATTATATTCATTATGACTATTGTCCACCATCAGCAACTAAAACAATTAAGAGAAATTCTGATTACAAGCTATCCTTTAATAATGTCATATCAGATTATCCCAATGGTTCAGCCCATATAACAGAAGCAAGAATAAAAGCATTAAATAATGATTATTTTAGAAAAGGTTATTCAAGTACAAACGAAAGCATGAAAGCAGCAGCTTATATATTAGATACGAATGTATGGAGAGGATATGCAGGAACTCATGCAGACTATGCCATTGGAGGTTCAACGATAGAAATGTTAATGAAATCTTATAGTGAAAAACATAAGGTGGATTTTAGAGCGCAAGCAAGTAGTAATGTTGGATATCAACTCAGTGATGACGGGGGAGTTACTTGGGAGGATTACTATAGAACGATGTTGGATAGAGAAGATAGTTTATATGTATTAAATACTACAACAAAAACTTCTGGTATGTGGCTTGGCTCAACTTCTGTACATGGAGCTACCTATATCATGTATGTAGGGTATAATTCTGATGTCTTTTATACCACACCTCGTAATACGAATAATGGTTTCCGCCCACTAGTTTGCCTAAATTCTGATGTTCAATTGGAAAAAAATTCAGATGGAATGTATGAGATAAAAGAAAACTGAAAATCAAATATGATTCATAAAACACTAGAAATTAAATTCTCTAGTGTTTTGTATTTTTTACTTTGAAATAGTTACTAAAATTTTGTAACTATTTAAAGTTGTTATGTTTTCTGAATTAAAGTTTATCTTTTTTTATGAAGTAACAATTCGGGGGGACCAGCAAGAATACAGTCTGTTACTACATTACAGACTGTTCGACGCTGGGAGTTACGAATAAAAAAAGATAAACTTTTTAAACAAAATATAGTATTTTTGAGTAATTACAAAACTTTTAAAAAATTAATTTGTTCGCTTTTATCCTTCTTCAAAATGTGATACAATCAAAAAAACAAAAAAGAAGCTGTGGACTTAGGAAGGAAAAGAGATAGGAAATGGACGAAAAAGCAAAAAAAGTAGGAGAAATATTTAGTGATTACAAAACGAATTCCAATATAAAATATGCAGAAATAAAAAGTCTAAACATCATAAAAAAGACCAATACCTTGCAAGTCATATTATATTTGGATGAATATATTGAAATCAAAGAAATATGGTATTTTGAAAACTTTTTAAAACAAAGATTTCAATTTGAATATATCGATATTAAAATTGACTATCACGAAAAAGTAGAAAAAAAGTCAATACCAGAAGAATGGAAAAATATTATAGCTTATATGTCACACAAATACCCATTAACGAAACCAATGTTATTGTTAAAAAGTGATGTTGAAGTAAAAGATAACACGATTTATATTAAAATGCATATCAAAGGAGCCGACTTTTTAAAAGCCAAAAAGACAGATAAAGAATTACAAAGAACCATTAAGAATTTATTTGGACAAGAATATACTATTGATATCACAGAAAATTTATCCGTAAAAGAAATCAATGAAATTCGTGAAAGTATCCAAAAGGAAGAAGCACAAATTATAGCTCATATAGAAGAGGAAAATAGACAACAATCTGTACCAGAATATCATGATGTAGATTATATGCCGCCAACGGATATGGAAGGATATATTCCACCAGAAGAAATAGAAATGCCAGATTTACCACTAGAACAAGAATACATTATGGGAAAACCATCGAGAGCAAAAGAAAAGTATATCAAAATAAAAGAGATTACAGCCAATGATGGAAGAGTTACTTTAGAAGGAAGGATTGTTACAACTGATGTCAAAGAAACCAAATCTGGAAAAGGAATGATAATATTTGACTTATATGATGGAACAGGAACCATAACTTGCAAATCCTTTGCGAAGGATTATACAGAAGGAAAAGAAATCGTAGAAAAAATAAAAACAGCACAAGCAATTAAGATTACAGGAAAAGCAGGACTAGATACTTATGCAGGTGATATCACAGTTATTGCCAATATCATTGTAGAAACGAACAGCGATGTACCAGAATTACCGACAGAAGAAGAGCAAGAAGATACACCTGTAATTTTGGGTACTTCGCAAAATATCACAGAGCCACTCGTAAAAGTGGAAGATTTAAGCGTAGATGACGGAAAAATAGCAGTGCAAGGAGAAGTCATTTTTACAGAAGACAGAACGCTAAAATCGGGAAAAACCTTGTTTAGTTTTGATGTGTATGATGGTACAAGTACCATTACTTGTAAAGCATTTCTAAATAAAGAAACAGCTAAAAAAACAATGAAAAGGATTCAAAATGCGAAAGGATTAAAAGTGGCTGGGACAGCACAAATGGATACTTTTGCCAATGAATTAACTGTTATGGCAAATACCATTGTCGAGACAGAAGGACTAAAAAAAGAAATAAGACAAGATGAGGCAGAAGTAAAAAGAGTAGAATTACATATGCATACCCAAATGAGCCAAATGGATGCTATGACATCAGCCAAAGAGTTAATCAAAAGAGCTATGAAATGGGGTATGAAATCGATAGCTATAACAGACCATGGAGTCGTACAATCTTTTCCAGAAGCTCATAAAATGTTAGGTTATGATAATCCTGACATGAAAATTTTATATGGAGTAGAGGCTTATTTGGCACCAGATAAAAATGCGATTGTTACGAATGGAAAAGGACAAGATATTGACACAACCTATTGTGTTCTTGACTTAGAAACAACTGGATTCTCAGCAGTTACTGAAAAAATTACAGAAGTTGGAATTATGAAAGTAAAAGAGGGAGAAGTCATAGATAAATTTAGTTGTTTTGTCAATCCAGAAAAACATATTCCGCAAAGAGTTAGTGAAGTAACCAATATAACAGATGATATGGTCAAAGAGGCAGAAACCATTGACAAAGTATTTCCTAAAATATTGGACTTTATCAAAGGTTCCGTTTTAGTAGCTCATAATGCACCATTTGATATGGGATTTTTGAAACAGAATGCCAAATTATTGGGATATGAATTTGATTATACCTATTTAGATACCTTAAGTTTAGCCAAAGATTTATTTCCAGACTATAAG
>CANEFU010000091.1 GCA_947426875.1 uncultured Clostridium sp. | reverse complement strand
GGTGGTTGATAATTTCGATTATTACTTCTAGGTGCTGTTGTCACAATTGGATAAATCATATTTCCTAATTCTCTTAATGTTTGTATAAATACTTTAGAGTATCCTTTTAAAGAAATCTCGCATTCAATAATTCCTTCTAGATATCTAATATAAGTTTCTTCATCAAATGGGATAGAAACATACTTAATTCTATCTCTATCAAATAATTCTGTCATAAAAGACATCGCTGGGTCATTATAAAATGCAATTCCTCCAATAATTGTTTCATCCTTTATTCCTCTGATTTTTACTACTTTATTTAATACAATTCTTAGTTTTCTCTCATCTAAAATATTTTTAGCTTTTAATTCTTTCAAAAATGCAGTAAGAGGTTGTATTGTTAAAATATCCATGCTTTGTACTAAATAAGTTTCTTGTGATTGTTTAAAATATCCAAGTGGTGTATCAAAATCAGTATCGATTAATATTAAAGAATGATTTTTTAATAAAGTTTCTAATATTTTATCTACATTTCGAATGGTTTCATCTTCATCTGGTAATGAAGTATATACGGTAAGATTTTTGTTGACTTTTATTCCTCTTGCTACGCCTTGTGCCAGTCCTTCTATGCTATGTGTTGCAATTTCTCTTAATGGTTCTTCATTTTTGGTATAAATATAATAAGAATTTCTATTTTTAGTTGTATCTAAAATAACCGTATCAATTCCTATAGAAGACATTAATTCAGCTATATTATTTACAATAAAAGAAGTTCCATTTTTACTTGTTCCTACAAAGGTTACTATTTTTTTGTCCGGTGTCAATAAATTTGACAAATCAATTTCTTCATAATTTCTATTATTGTATGAAGGTGTATATGACACTGGTTCTGGCTCTGGTTGCATTAGTTCTTGTGATGAAAAAGATTGTCTTGTATTTTCTTGAGGTTGTGTTTGTTGAAAATCCAAGCCTGGTAATACCATTTCCTCTTCTTCCTCATCAAACCCTGGTAAGAAAGTTTCTTGTTCTCTTTGTGTTATAAAATTATTTTGAGGCATTTGCGTATTTATTTCTTGTATTGGTTCTTGTGGCTCAAATCCTGGTAATACAATATCTTCTTCCTCTATTTCTTCTATTGGCTCTTGTACTGGTTGCACAGAAATAGGGTTCTTTCTTGGTCTTCCTCTTCCTCTTTTGGCTGATTGTAGTTGATTGATTGCTTCACTTGAATCAACTTGTTGTGGAGCAGGATTCTTTCTTGGCCTTCCTCTTCCTCTTTTAACTGGTTGTACTAGCTCTTGTGCTACTGGCGTTATTACTTCTTGTTGTATTGGTTGTTGTGATGGTACTTCTTGTATCAGTTCTTCAAAATCTGATTCTTCATACTGTACTTGTGGTTGCACTGGTTGTTGCATTGGTTTCTGTATTGGTTGTTGTACCGATTGCATTGGTTGTACGACTGATGGTTTTTGTCTTGCTAATTTTTGTGTCCCACTCATATTAACAGCTGATGGTATAACAACTGGTTTAGAAAGTATGGTTCCTTTGTCTTTTGATTTTAATAATATTTGACTTGGTCCATCTTCTTTCTCGTTTTTAGCCTTTCGTAAACTATCTGAAACACTATTATTAAAAGACATGATTTGTTGATATTTAGGTGATTTCTCTTCTAATACAGCACGTACATTTAATGGCAAGAATTTTGTTATAATTCTTAATTGGGTATCATTATATTGTGCTGCTATGTTATTAAAACTATCTATATATCTATCTTCATTTTTTCCTAATCTTTTATAGTGTGCAACAATGTTTTGGATTTCCATCTCACTTACATCGTTTTCATTTTCTGCTTGGTATTTTACATCGTCTGTATCTATTTTATAATAAGATTTTGCTTCTTTTTTGCCACGTGGTCGATTGATTAGTCTACAAACCTCATCAACACTTCTGTCATTTCCTATGATGGCATTATAAATTCCAATACCAAATAATTTTACTAACATTTGCTCAGATTTTGCTCTTCTATCTGAACAAATTAAAATAATGGGAGTATCATTCCCTTTTGTATTGGAAGCTTCATCACTAATACTATCTAATTTTTCAAAAATAAATTTGTCAATTTGGTCATATTGTGTATGTGTAAAAGCTTCTAAATCTTCACTTATAACTACTCTATCATAGCTTTTATCCTTTTGTAATTCTTTCAATATTGCATTAAAGTAATATACATTTTTATAAGATATAATTTGTTTATATTCTTTTTGATATTTTTTTACGATGGATTCTGATATTTCTTCATTACTTACAGCAAATAAGACTTTCATTTGTTACCCCCTTCCAAATTTTACAAATACTGCAAAAGCAAGTGGTAAAATTTGGCATATTATTAAAAGTGTGACACAAGTTACAATAAACGCCATTCCTCTTTCCAATGTGTCTAATTTTCTAATACCTATTACATATTGATGGATTGCACCTATGGCAATTCCCAAAAATCCTACTGGTATGCTATAAATTCTAACAATATTCAAAATATAAGCTACTGTTCCATAAGTATCTGAACCATATTTTGCCTTGTAATCTTCTAATGATTTGACTTCTTTGTCTTTCATTTCAACTATTTTACTTTCTGTTTCATCATCAATTATTTGTTCTGCTGCATATGTTTTGGTTGCTACTAAAAACATTCCCATAATTAATAAAATAATTGTAACAATTATAATTCCCTTTTTCATAATTTAGCCCCTTTCTTAAGTCTTCCTGTTGGCAATTTTTCCCTTTTTTCACGCTTACCCTTATATCATACAATAAATTGTAAAAAATAGCAAGAATTTTTTACAATTTATTGTATAAATATTTCATATGATTATAAACTCCATTTGCCCAATTTTTATCGGTCGCATATTTGGTATTGATTCCACTTAAGGTCGCTCCATTGTAATAGGTTCCAGCTGCTTTCTCTCCTCCATAAATGCTTGTCCCTTTTGGATTAATATAATATTTGACAAATACCCTAGCAATTAAATCAATACACTCTGAATAAGTCGAAAATTGATAAGCACCATTATATGGATTAGAGTCATAAGCTCCATAACCAAATAAATTATTCTTATCTCTAGCAATTTTAGAAGTTCCCCATCCACTTTCGTGAATTCCTACTGCTGCTACAAAAACGCCATTAATATTATATTGTTTTTCTATGTAATAAAAATATTCTGCATTGCTTTGGAATATTTTATTTGTGTCTTTACTGTCTGATAAAATCTTCTTAAATTGTTCTAATGTCAATCCACTTGGCTTATTAAGTGGCATATCAAAACGTAAATTTGAAATTAACTGTTCTTTACTTTTGGCTGTTGTTACCGTATTATTTTTTTGCGTTTCTGGTTGAATTGTATTATCTATGTAAGTTGTTCCCTCTGCCTTCACATAACCAATTGTATTACCACAAGAAATTCTATACCAATCGCCTTCTATTGCTAATAATTTCAACTGATTTTCTTTGGCTAATGTTGCTATTTTTTGTGCTTGTTCATTTGGCTCTACCATCACAGATAATCTATCTGAAGTCACATATAAAATATCTCCTATTTTTACTCGATAATTACTGGTTTCTCTCCCTGTTCCGATTTCAACAATTTTATTAACAGATGCTTTCGTTACTTTACAAGAAACTTGCTCTTCTGAAACTAGTTCTTCCTTTTGATAAATTCTTTTCGTTGTAATCTCTTGTTTTCCTTCTCTACCTTCTTGCACAACCTGTATTCTTCCCTTTGGTAAACTCGTATTATTTCTATATTTAGTGATATATTCTAATGTAACTTCTTCTACTGTATATTCTTCTTTTTGCCCTTCTTTTGCATTTTGGGCAATTATTTCTTCTAAATTAATTTCCTTTGCTTCACTTATTTTCGTTTTTTCTATTTCTGCTGTCGTTTCTGTAGCATATACATTATTTCTCCCAAAATAATAGTGATAAAATATAACAACATAGAATAAACTAAGTATAGAAGCTAAAAAAGTAATTGTATTTTTTAATGTAATTTTGATATGTTTTTTTTCTTTTGCTTTCATTGGCTTTACCCCTTAAAACTTTCTATTTCTCTAATGCTATTTTACCTTTTCTAATAACTTTTGTCAATGAATAAATTGTGGCAAAATTATATTTTTAACCTTCTTTTTGGTAACTATCTTGAGTCACATTTATGGATTAAAAAGCATTACAGATTTTGGATAAGCCAAGCTTTCGAAGAAAATCTATTTGTGCAAGCGGAGCCTCTTTCACGTTCAAAAGCAATGTTGCATCGATTTTGCATAAATGACGAATGTGACCGGAATCGTTTACCAAATTCTTAAACAAAATCCATAAAAGGTCCTGTTTTCGGGTATTGTTGTGGATTTTGTTTTAGAATTTGTTAACGTTATGAAAGGTAACCGAGGAATTTATAAGAAATCGATACAACATTGCTTTTTAATACATAAATGTCACTCAAGATGCTTGCAAAAACAAAACTTAAAATTGATACCCTTGATTTTATTTGAATTTTATACTATGATATAGATATTCATAATTTTATACGTAAGAGAAAGGAATGAAATAAATGGATAAGAAAAAAAAGATTTTGACAATTATCGTATTCCTATTATTTATCATTGTATTTATCCTAGCTTATTTATTATTTCAAAAATATGTAATAAAAAGTAATTTTGAAAAAGATATTTTGCCATTTGCTAATAAAAATGATAAAACTGTTTTTCAAGTTAACAAAATCGTTTTATTTAGCAATTGTGATGCTAAAAACAAAACTGGCTCTAGCACAAATTTTACGATAGAAAATTTATATCAATATACCGATATAGCACTTTTTATCAACAATAATTCTACCGAAGAAAAGACACTAGAAAACACTTTTAAAAAAGTAAGTATCGATAATATTCAATATCATACTTCCCCTAAATTAGGACAAACTAAATTATATTTTAAGGGATTAAACCAATTTGCCAAAAGTACTCTCTTAGAAGAAAACGAAATTACAGATAAGCTAGATTTTATAATTACTTCGGAAAATAATGCAAATTTAGATACACCTACTTTATATAACAATTTAGCGAATCCTATTACACTTAGCTATGTAAACCAAAATATAAAATCAGATTATACTATAACCGATACCACTACTCCTATTACTTATGATGGCTCTCTTTTAAAAAGATGTAATATTACTTTAGATTCTATTTCCTGCCAGCTTTCT
>CANEFU010000090.1 GCA_947426875.1 uncultured Clostridium sp. | reverse complement strand
GTTACTTTCCAATAAGCATATCCTAACATAATTGCCGCTACCAAAAATATTACGATACAAAGGATTGGATTTCTTATTTTTATTTTTTCATTTTTCTTGGTTGCATTTAATAAATGAATCAATTTATATTTTGAAACGGTAAAAGTGTTGAAAAACATAACCAATACATACATCACTGCAAAATAAAGGCAGGTTTTTGTACAAGCATCTTTTGAAAATACAAACTGAAACTCACTCATATCCGCTTCAAACATTTTAGCAACTAATATTGACATAAATTGTGAGGCAAATATACCAACTACAATTCCTATGACAAGTGAAATTACTCCAACAAATATTGTTTCCATTACTATTATTTTTGATATTTGACTTTTTCCCATTCCAAGAGTCATATAAATTCCAAATTCTTTTTTCCTTCGGTTAATCAAAAAGTTATTAGCATATACAATTAGCAATCCCAGTACGACCGCAACAAATACTGATATATAACCAAGCATCGTTATCATTAGTTTTATAATTTCCCTTTGTGATTGTGACACTTGTAACATGGCTTGCTGGCTATCAATAGAGTTGAACATATAAAAGATGGCTACTCCTAATACTAATGTCAAAAAGTATATAGCATAATCTTTTATACTTTTTTTCATATTATTAAAAGATAATTTAAATAACATCGTTTAAGTCACCTCCAAGAAGTGTTTGCACCTCGATTATCTTCTCGAAGAATTGTTTTCTTGTATCATTACCTTTTACTATCTCGTTAAAGATTTTCCCATCTTTGATAAATAAAATTCTATTGGCGTAAGAAGCTGTAAAAGCATCATGTGTAACCATTAAAATAGTAGCATTCATTTTTTGATTTAAAAATTCAAAGTTTTCTAATAATTGTCTGGCTGACTTGGAATCTAATGCTCCTGTCGGCTCATCTGCTAATACTAATTTAGGATTTGTAATGATTGCCCTTGCTGATGCAATTCTTTGTTTTTGTCCTCCTGATACTTGATACGGATATTTTTTAAGAATTTCTTGAATTCCTAATTTTTCTGCTATCCTATTTACTCTTTTATCAATTTCTCTTGCATTCACTTTTTGAATCGTTAATGCTAAAGCTATATTTTCATAGGCTGTTAAAGTGTCTAATAAATTAAAATCTTGAAAAATAAAACCTAATTCTTCTCTCCTAAATTTATTTAATTTGTTTCCCTTTAGTCTTGTAATATCCTCTCCATTAACCATAATATGCCCACTTGTTACTCTGTCTATGGTTGAAATCACATTTAACAGAGTACTTTTTCCTGAGCCACTAGCTCCCATAATTCCAACAAATTCTCCTTTTTCTACTGTAAAGCTAATATCATCAATTGCTTTTGTTAGATTTGATTTGTTTCCATAGTATTTCTCTATGCTTTTTACTTCTAATACTTTTTCCATTATAAAAACTCCTTTCATCTAACATAATTATAGTTCCTTTTTTTCACAGTTTCTATCGATTTATATTACATTAATCTTACATTTTTGTAAGGTATCAAAACTTATCACTTTAAAATTCTTTGTTTTGATATATTTTATTCGCTATTATATAAGAAATAGCTAACAATACCACAGATATTATAGGAATCGCTATATAAGAATAACTATCTAACCTATTTATAATATTGATAATAGATGTCATATCTACTAAATTGGATATCACTCCAATTATGCCTGCTATTCCAAATACTATTGCAAATAATATAATTCTTCCATTCGTAGCTCCAAATTTAAACACAATTGGGTAAAGGAAAGAAATTATAATAACACTTGATAATACCGTTCCCATTAAGGATGGTACTATTTCATCTAAATGGATACCATTTGTTTTCGTATAATTGATTCCGATTGATATAGTCAAAGATACTATTCCTAAAATAATCGTTAAAATTATGGATGCTATATATTTTGCTCTAACTACATTTTTTCTTCCATCCGGCAAAGTTACTGCATAAGAGTTCCAATTGTTAAAATCATCATAACTAAATGTTGATATAAATAACATGATTCCAATTAATGGAACTATAAAGCTAACATCAAATGTACCTTGAAATGCCAACACCAAATAAACGATAAATATCATTACCATTGATTTTGCATTTGCCTTTATTAGTAAAAAATCCTTTTTAATTAATCCTAACATACTTTTTCCCCCTTAATGATTAATAACATTAAATCTTCAAGTGTAATTTTATCTATCACACATTCATTATATTTTCTATTTGCTTGTTCCTTATTATTCACTAATATTTCATAAGCATATTTCGTTTTTTGATATGCCATCATATCTTTTTTATCAATTTTTGGAAAATAATCAATATCACATTTTAAAATTCCATAGTTATCAATTATTTCATCTCTTGCTTTTTGTAATACCTTTTTTCCTTTGTCCATAAATATAATTTCATCTGCTATATGTTCCAAATCACTTGTTATGTGCGTTGATAATAGGATAGAATGTTCTTCATCTTCTATGAATTTTTGAAATATCTCTAATACTTCTGCTCGAACAACTGGGTCTAATCCACTTGTTGGTTCATCTAATATTAATAATTTAGGTTTATGTGCTAATGCTGTAATAATTTCTAGTTTTTTTCTCATTCCTTTTGACATTGATTTTAAAGGTTTATTATCTGGTAAATTAAATTCTTTTAAATAAGAAAAATATACTTCACTGTCCCAATTTTGATATACATTTTTCATCGTACTATTGATATCTTTTGCATTTAGTAATTCTGGAAAAAACATATTATCTAAAACCACACCAATATCTTCTTTAATAGATTTTTCCTCTTTTTTATAGTCTTTTCCAAATATCATGATTTCTCCACTATCGATTTTTATAATATTTAACATTGATTTAATTAGCGTTGTTTTTCCTGCTCCATTTTCTCCAATAAGACCTACTATAACTCCTTTTGGTATAGTGATATCTATTTCTCCTAGTTCAAATTTATCATCATACTTCTTTTTTAAGTTCTTAATCTCAATCATATTTTCCATTTAATTATCCTCCTCATAAATCATTTTAAACATTTCGATTACATCCTTTTCATCTATCTCAAATCTATTTGAAATGGTAACAATTTTTTCTATATATTTTTCTATATCCTTTTGTGCTTGTTCTTTTGCAAGCCCTGTATTTTTAGGTGCTACAAAAGTTCCTTTTCCTTGTATCGATTTTAAATATCCTTCTTTTTCTAATTCATCATAGGCTTTTTTGATTGTCATAGCACTTATTTTTATATCTTGTGCCAATACTCTGATAGATGGCAATAGTTCATCTTCATTCAGTTCTCCCTCTAATATTTGATTTATAATAGATTTTTTTATTTGTTCATAGATTGGAACAGAACTGCTATTACTAATAATCATCTTCATATTATCGCCTCCTTGTTATACAGTATATAACACTATATAACACTTTGTCAATATTTTTACTAAAATTTTTATTTATGGGTACAAAAAAAGCAGATAATATCTGCTTTACCTGTTCTTATTTCATCTTAATCTTTCAGCACTTTTTCTTTCCTTTAAAATTTGTCTTAATCCATTTATTCCTTGTATCGTTACTAATCCATTTTCCATAAGTTCAGCAAATTCTTCTATCGTTTTTTTGACAAAACTATTTTCTTTTTCTGAAAATATATAAATATCTGTTCCTCCTCTTACATCTACAGATATGCATAATTCGTAATCTTTTTTTCCACCTTTTTCTCGATAACAATCTACTATATGGATTTTCCTTTTTTCTTCCCATGAAAATAATAATCCCGGTTTATTGGCATTTCCTATTAAATCTTCCATTCTCCATCTTCTATCCGCATATCCCATGTTTTCATCTGTGTATGCTTCTGCGTTTTCTAAAACAAATTGTACCTTTTCTCCAAAATCTTCAAATAAAGACATATCCATTTTAAGTAACTCTAAATATTCATTTGTGTAATATAAATCTCCTGTTACATATCCTAATTTCTTATCTATTTGTTCTAAATCAAATCTACTAATTATGGTTTGTTTACGATTCTTTATTGCCATTCCAAAATATCTAGTTCTTAAATGTGCTTTTATGAATCTCATATCTTCTTGTAAATCAAATATGTATTTATTTCCATCACGCGCAGTAACAATATTATACATGTGTGGACATTTTCTATCATCTTCTGGGTTGACAATTGTTGTTATATTGATTCCTAATTTTTTCATTACATATTCAAAAATATAGGATATGGATTTACAAATTCCTGTATTACTATCCATACTTTTATTTAGCTCATCTTCACTTTGACTATGTTCATATATCTTTTTCTTGTTTTTTGTATTTCCAAATGTAAAATTTAAATCAAACTGAAATTTTTTTCCCAAATCCAAGTAAACATATCTTAATTTTTCTATATCACTAAAATTCTCTGTTTCTTGTTTTACTTTTTCTATATATTTTTCTAAAGTACTCATCCTGCTTCATCCTTTTTTCTATTAACTATTTTCCCTCCACCAATTACAATATCTCTATCATAAAATACAGCTGATTGTCCTGGTACTATATTTTTTTGTGGCTCATCAAATACAACTTTTATCCTATTTTCACATTGTGTCAGTTCAGCCTTATGGCTTTTACAAGAATATCTTGTTTTTACTTTTGCAGTTAGTGTATTTTCAATTTTATTACAAGTCAAAAGATTTATATCAGACACTATCAATTGCTTATGATATAGTTCTTTCTCTTCGCCCACGATTAATTCATTTTTATTTTGATTAAATCCTATCACATATAATGGATTCTTACTTGCTATTCCTAATCCTTTTCTTTGACCTATAGTATATTTATATAAACCTGTATGTTTCCCTAGCTTTTCTCCTTCTATATTTACAATATTTCCTAATTTAGGTTTTAATTTTGAATTTTCTTCTAAAAATGTTTTATAGTTTCCATTTGGTATAAAGCATATGTCTTGGCTATCTGGTTTGTTTGCTACTTTTAATTTATATTTTTCTGCTATTTTTCTTATCTCATCCTTGCTATTAAAATTTCCTAGTGGAAATATGATTTTATTTAGTAAATTTACTGGCATATTATATAAAACATAACTTTGGTCTTTAGAAATTGCATCTGCTTTCCTTAACACATTTCTTTTATATTTCTCACTATATTCTATTTTGGCATAGTGACCTGTTGCAATATAATCACATTTTAATTCTTGAGCTTTTTGATACATACTTCCAAATTTTAAATATT
>CANEFU010000089.1 GCA_947426875.1 uncultured Clostridium sp. | reverse complement strand
ATATTTTAATTGCAGATGTTCAAGCTTTAACAGATAATTTTAATAATCCAGAAAAGGTAAGAAAAAATGTAAGAGAAGTAGCCATCGACTATTTATCAATTGGAATAGACCCTAAAAAAACCACCATTTATATTCAATCAATGATACCAGAAGTAGCAGAACTAACTGTATTTTATTCAAATTTAGTAACCATAGCAAGATTAGAAAGAAATCCAACTGTAAAAACAGAAATTGCACAAAAAAGAGAAATTTTTGGGGAAAGTGTAACTTATGGATTTTTAGGATATCCAGTAAGCCAAGCAGCAGATATAACAGCATTTGAGGGAAAATACATACCAGTAGGAGAAGACCAATTGCCATTAATAGAGCAATGTAGAGAAATTGTAAGAAAGTTTAATAGTATATATGGTGAAGTATTGGTAGAACCAGAAGCTGTATTATCAAGTGGGAAAAGAATTAAAGGACTAGACGGAAATGAAAAAATGGGCAAATCTTTAGGAAATGCTATTTACTTATCAGATAGTGAAGAAGAAATAAATAAAAAAGTTATGAGTGCTGTAACAGACCCAAATCGAATAAAAAAAGATGACTTAGGGAACCCTGATATATGTATGGTGGCATATTATCACAACTTGTTTAGTGATAAAGAAGAAGTAAAAACAGTATGTGAAGAATGTAAAGCAGGAAAAAGAGGATGTGTAGCATGTAAAAAACAATTAGCTCAAAATATTGCAAGCACATTAAAACCAATCAGAGAAAAAAGAGCGTACTATGAAGCACATCCAGAAGAAGTTGATGAAATTTTAAAAGAAGGAACTCAAAAGGCAAGAGAAGTTGCAAAAGAAACAATGAAAAAAGTGAAAAAAGCAATGAAATTAAATTATTTTGAATGAAACGTTTAGGGACAGGTCAATTTTGTTACATGATTTTTGCAGAAAAATGTCAAAAATTGAAAGGGACAAAATCCGACAAAAAAAGTGAAACAAAACTAACCTGTCCCTAAATGTTTAAAAGGAGAAAAGTATGTTTACAGATTATACAAAAATAATAATAAAATCCGGTGATGGTGGAAATGGTGCGGTATCTTTTCGTAGAGAAAAATATGTAGCAGCAGGAGGACCAGATGGAGGAGATGGCGGAAATGGAGGGAATATCTATTTCCAAGTGGATAAAGATAAAAATACATTAATCGATTTTAGATATAACCGTAAGTTTAAAGCGCAAAATGGTGAAAATGGAAGTGGAAGCCATTGTAATGGAAAATATGGAGAAGATTTGTATATAAAAGTACCAATTGGAACGGTTGTTAAAGATGTAGAAACAGGAAAGGTAGTAGCAGATTTATCTGAGCCAAATCAAACAGAGCTAGTGCTAAAAGGAGGAAGAGGAGGAAGAGGAAATTCTCATTTTAAGACTTCTACTAGACAAGCACCAAGATTTTCAGAAGATGGTGAAAAAGGTGAAGAAAAAGAAATTATATTAGAATTGAAGTTATTAGCTGATGTTGGGCTATTAGGTTTTCCTAATGTAGGAAAATCTACGTTCTTAAAAGCAGTAACAGATGCTAAACCTAAAATAGCGAATTATCATTTTACAACATTAGAGCCAAATCTAGGAGTGGTAAAAACAAAAGACGGGAATGGCTTTGTTATAGCTGATATTCCAGGAATTATAGAAGGAGCAAGCGAAGGCGTAGGATTGGGAATACAGTTTTTAAGACATGTAGAAAGAACTAGATTATTATTGCACTTTTTAGATGTATCAGGACAAGAAGGAAGAAATCCGGTAGAAGACTTTTATGCGATTAATCAGGAATTAAAAAAATATAGCGATAAGTTATCTACACGAAAACAAATAATAGTAGCTAACAAAGTAGATGTTATGCAAGATGAAAGTTTGGAAAAAGAGGTAGAAGAATTAGCTAAAAAGGAAGGATTGGAAATTTATCTAATATCAGCTGCAACGGGACAAGGTGTACAAGAACTAATCGATTATGTAGCTAATGTGCTAAAACAATTGCCAAAAGAAGAATTGATAGAAGTAGAAGATAAAGTAATCTATACTTTAGAGGAGAAGCAAGACCAATGGACAATCAAAGAAGAAGATGGTGTATTTATCGTATCAGGAAAAGCAGTAGAAAGATTGATGGGAAGAGTTAATATTGAAGATAATGAATCGATGTATTACTTGCAAAAAAGCTTGAAAAATATGGGAATTGAAGCTAGACTAAAGGAAATGGGAGTTTGTGAAGGAGATACGGTAATATTAGCTGACTGGGAATTAGAATGGTATGAATAAAAGAAAAAATTGACTTGAAAGAATCAAGCCAATTTTTTTGTCATAAGTAACCCTTTTTTATCTTGATAGTAATTTTTTCGTGCACCAATTTGCTCAAATCCAAAGTTTTTGTATAGATGAATAGCGGGATAGTTCTCTTCCATTACTTCTAAATTAATAGAAACCAAATTCAATTGTTTTGATAAATTAATTAAATTTTCTAATAGTAAAGAGCCAAATCCTTGGTTACGAAAATCCTTTTTTACTACAATGTTCATAATATCAGCTTCATCAACCATTGTTTTAATGCCAGCAAAACCAACAATTTCCTGATGAAATCTAGCAACAAAATAAGTCGAATTTTCAGCTTTTAATTCACTTTCTAGTGTAGCAGAGCTCCAAAAATCATCGAAATCAGAAGTTAGGCTATCAGCAATTTCATTTAAAGTTTCTAAAGTCATAGGAAGAATTTCAACCTCTTTGGACTTTTCTTCTAATTGCCTTTGTGCCTGTGGTTTTTTTAAATACATAGGAAGAACATCATCTAATTTGTTTTCTTCCCACTTATCTAAACCAGCTAAGCCAAGGGTATAAGAGTCTAAAAGATGATTGTTAGAGAAAACAAACTGATAATTTTTGAATAGATGGCAGATGGTTTCCGCATAAATTTCAGAGCCATCACCAACAAACATAATAGAATCAGAAGATGAAATACTTTGTTGACAACGTGTTAAAGCATTTTGAATAGTATCGGCAGTTGGCTCAATCATTTGCGTATATTTAGAATTTTTTAACTCATATAAAGCAAAATAACAATTCTCATTTTTACAATCAATAATACTTACAATGTAGCCTTCTTTTTTTACAGAATAGGCTAAAGCTTCTAGCGAGCTAACACCAACGCAAGGAATGTCTAAACTGTCATGAAAGGCTTTTACCGTGGCTACGCCAATTCGAATGCCAGTAAAGGAACCAGGTCCTTTGTCACAAACTAATAAATCGATATCGTTTAAAGATAGATTAGATTGTTCCAAAGCTTGTTGAATCATTGGCATTAAATTTTCAGAATGTGTTCTTCCTGTGTTTGTATCTAATTTACAAAGAAGGCTAGCATTCTCTAAAATAGAAACACCACAAATATTACTTGCTGTATCAATACTTAATATTTTCAAAATAATCCTCACATTTCTTTAAATTGGTATCTATGTTTAAAAATCTAATATTTTCGTCTTCATTATCTCTCGAAAAGGTAATATGAAGATAATCTTTTGGTAAAGCATCTGCAATTAATTCGCCCCACTCAATTAAGCAAATACCATTTTCAAAATATTCTTCTCCGCCAATTTCGTAAAACTCAGAAGAATCTTCTAAACGATAGACGTCAAAATGATAGATGTTTACCTCTTTTTTTTGATATTCATTTACAATCGTAAAAGTTGGGCTAGAAATTTCATTTTCTAAACCAAAATAACTTAAAAGGCCTTCTGTAAATTTAGTTTTACCAGAACCTAAATTACCTGTTAAAACAATAATATCTTGCTTTTCTAATTGGGATGCAAGAGCTTTTGCAAAGTTTTTAGTATCTTGTTCATTTTTTGAAACAAATTGAAAATGACTCATAATTACCTCCGCCTTTATTATAATATAAAAAATCAAAAAATTCAATGAAAAGCCTTGATAAAATACAAAGATTGTAATATAATTGTAACGAATTTGTAACAAAACAGAAAAAAACAAGAAGGGAAGAGAGAAATGTTAAAATTTGGTTTAGGACAAGATATTGGAATCGATTTAGGAACTGCAACAGTAATAGCCTATGTAAAAGGAAAAGGAATCGTATTAAGAGAACCATCTGTCGTAGCAGTAGACAATAATAATGGAGAAGTATTAGCAGTAGGACAAGAAGCAAGAAGAATGTTAGGAAGAACGCCAGGAAATATTGTTGCAACTAGACCATTAAGAGATGGTGTTATATCAGACTATACCGTAACAGAAAAAATGTTAAAACATTTTATTAGCAAAGTCTGCGGAAAATTTCTATTTGCACCAAGAATTATGATATGTATCCCTTCTCAAGTAACAGAAGTAGAGAAAAAAGCAGTAATAGATGCTGCTTCACAAGCTGGTGCTAGAAAAGTATACTTAATTGAGGAGCCAATTGCAGCAGCGATAGGAGCAGGAATTGATATATCCAAACCATGTGGAAATATGGTAGTAGATATTGGAGGCGGAACAACCGATATTGCAGTCATTTCTTTAGGAGGCTCTGTTGTAAGTACCTCATTAAAAATTGCAGGCGATAAATTTGACGAATATATCGTAAAATACATCAAGAAGAAACATAATATTATGATAGGAGAAAGAACAGCAGAAGATTTAAAAGTAAACATAGGCTGTGTATTTCCTAAAATACAAGACACAGAAATGGATATTAGAGGAAGAGATTTAATAACAGGATTACCAAAAACAATAACAGTTCATTCAAGTGAAATGTTAGAAGCATTAATAGAGCCTGCCATGATGATAGTAGATGCCGTTCATTCTGTTTTAGAAAGAACACCACCAGAACTAGCAGCAGACATTAGCGATAAGGGCATTTATATGACAGGTGGAGGATGTCTAGTAGATGGATTGGATAAGTTGTTACAAGAAAAAACAGGAATTAATGTTATGATAGCACAAGATACGGTATCTTGTGTAGCACTAGGAACAGGAAAGGCATTAGATAATTTGGATGCACTAGAAGGAAAAGTGAGAAAATAAGAACAGTTTAACAAAACAGAAAAGGGGGAATCTTACAAGATTCCTCCCTTTTCTGTTCGAGAATGTGTCCTAATTATTGGATTGCAAACTGCAAATATTCTTCAGACAGTTCCTCAGTGGCAATCAAAGCAACAAATTTGTTCGGGAATAATATACCCACATTCAAAATATGAAAATAATATTCATCCTGTCCTGCTGCTATCTCTGGACAAATATAATAGTTTCTAAGACATGCTTTGGTACAATTTTTAGAAGGCTGAAAGGCAATAAA
>CANEFU010000088.1 GCA_947426875.1 uncultured Clostridium sp. | reverse complement strand
ATTCTACCAGCATCTTTAGCTGAGATATCTCCATTATATCCGTCTTTTAAATTAACACCAACTTCACTAGCTACTTCATATTTGAATTTGTCTAAAGCAGACATAGCTTCTGGAACTAATTTTTTGTTTGAATTTGTTGCCATCGTTTTTTCACCTCCTGTAATATTACATATCAGAAAAAACCTTTTGCTTTTTCTAATACTATCATTTGTCAAAATGAAAAAAAATAAACAAGTAATTTTTTCCAAAAACATAAAAAGAAGCATTATTTGCGTTTTCGTGTTTTAAATCATGTTGCAATTTTGAAAAAATAAAGTTATAATAAAAGAGTAACAAGGAGTGAAAAAGTATGTACAAATTAGTAGCAGTGGACTTAGATGGAACCATGTTAAATCAATATGGAGTAGTAACAGAAAATACAAAAAAAGTGATAAAAGAAACGATACAGAAAGGAACGGATGTTATTATTGCATCAGGAAGACCAATTGATTCTGTAAAAACAATAGCAAAAGAAATTGGAAGTGAAAATTATTTCATAGCAGGAAATGGTGCTCTTATTTATGATATCCAAAAAGATGAAATTATCTATGACAAATTTTTGCCAAAAGATAAAGTGTTAGAAATCATAAAAATATGTGAAGAAAATAGTATTTGTTATAATGTATATACAGACCAAACAATATTAGCAACAGCGCTAAAATACAATGTTTTGTATTATCAAAAAGAAAATCTAAAAAAAGAAGAAAATAAGCAAACTAAAATTAGTATTATTGAAAATATATATGAATATGTAAAAAACAAAAAAGAAGACAAATTTTTAAAAATGACAATTTGTGATGACAATCAAACGGTATTTCAGTCTATTATAAGAAAATTAAGGAAAATTGAAGGGATTGAAGTATTAGATGTTTCTCATATGTCCAGAAAAACAATAAAGCAAGGAACAGAAGAAAAAATAATAGAGTATTATTATACTGAAATTAGTGTAAAAAATGTGGATAAATGGGAAGCGATAGACTATTTGAGACAAAAATTAAAGATTGCAAAAGAAGAAGTTATGGCAATAGGGGATAATATGAATGATAAGAAAATGATACAAGAAGCAGGAATGGGGGTAGCTATGGAAGGAAGTACTCCTTTTGTAATAGAAGTTGCTGATTATATTACAGCTTCGAATCAAGAGGAAGGTGTAGCAAAAGTATTAGAAAAGTTTTGTTGATGAGCTTTAGAAAAAGTTGTTTTAGTGTGATGAATACAGTAAAACAGCTTTTTAATTTTTGCAATATTACAAATATATTACAAGAATATTAACTTTTAATAACAAGCAATAAATTCGTTGATTTTGAAGTGCATTTGCGTTACAATAGAATAGATGAATATTTTGTAAAAAAATATAGAAAAAATAAATTTTAAGGGAGGAATTTGTCATGGCAACAAATCCAATGCAAAGAAAAGCAAGAAATTCATTTTTATTAGGAATGCTAGTAATGCTATTAATAGCAGGAATTGTAATAGCACTCTTATTGATGCAATTAATGAATAAAATAAAAGAGGAGCAAGAAGAATTAAAAGCAAGTGTAAAAGCGTATGTGTTAGATAAAGATGTTAGCTCTGGACAAGTGATTACAGAGGATATGTTAGTGGAGCAAACGGTTAATAAAAATCTTGTACCAAGTAATGCTACAAGTGATATTGAATTAATTAAAAATTATGCCTTACAAGATAAAGAAGGAAATAATATCTATACCAAATATGATAACAATAATAATGCAACATTATATATCAGAAAAGATAATAGAGAATATCAAGTAAAAAAAGAAGAGGAAACAGAGAACTATTATATTGAGAAAAATAACAACAAAGAATATTTAGAATTAAATAGTGTACCATTAGTAGCAAAAGTAAACATGAAGAAAAATACATTGATTACGACAGAATTGCTAAGTAAAAGTGATAATGTTGTACAAGATGATATGAGAAAACAAGAATACAATATGGTGATTTTACCAATGGATTTAACAACAGGTGATTATATTGATATTAGAATCATGTTGCCATCAGGACAAGATTATATTGTGGTTGCTAAAAAGGAAGTAACTGTACCAGATGTAAATGGAGTAAGCTCAGAGGATACGATTTGGATGAATTTATCAGAAGACGAAATATTACATATGAGTTGTGCTATTATTGATGCTTATCAAATTAAAGGAGCAAAAATATATGCAACTAAATATACAGAAGCAGGAATGCAAGAAGCAGCAAAACCAACCTATCCAATTAATGCAAGTACATCTGCACTATTGCAAAGTGACCCAAATATATTAGAAAAAGCAATGAATGAAATATCAGCTAGATACAGCAATACCAATGCATCTCAATTAAGAAACGAATATATTAATAGTGTTATTAACAACCAAGGAGAACAAGCACAATCTAATTTAGAAACCAATATGCAAGAAAGCATAACCAACTCTAAAAATTCTAGAAAAGAATACTTAGATTCCTTAGCAGGAGTAGTTCAATAGAAAAGGAGAGTATACACATGAAGAAAATAGGGTTTATAGGAGCCTATGATAAAACGGATTTAATTATATATGTAGCTAAAATATTGACAGTACTAAAAAAGAAAGTATTAGTTGTTGACTTTACTATCAATCAAAAAGCAAGGTATGTAGTGCCAGTTATAAGCCCTGCTATGAAGTATGTAACTGATTTTGAAGACATTGATATAGCAGTTGGATTTTCTGATGTGAAGGATATAAAGAATTATTTAGGACTAGCCGAAGACCAAGAAATGGAATATGATGTTATGCTAGTAGATACAGACCAACTAGAAGGCTTTAGAAATTTTGAATTAGATACAGCACAAAAAAATTATTTTGTAACCTCTTTTGATAATTATTCATTGAAAAAAGGCTTAGAAGTTTTGGGGGGATTACAAGATGTCATAAGTTTAACAAAAGTTTTATTTTCAAAGGAAATGCTAAAAGAAGAGGATGACTATTTGAATTTTCTATCTTTGGGATATAAAGTAGTATGGAATGAATATAGAATTTATTTTCCAATTGAAAATGGAGATTTAAGTGTTATCTATGAAAACCAAAGAGTAGCCAAAATAAAATTCAGAAAATTAAGTGTCCAATACAAAGATGGACTGGCCTATTTGGCAGAAGAAATATTAGGAGATGTCAGCGAAGCTAACATCAGAAGAGCTATTAAATATATTGAAAAAGGAGTATAGAAATGTCAATTGTAACGTTTTGGAACAATGGGAAAGAGCAAACGGGTAAAACTTTATCCTTGGCAGCAATTTGTACACAATTAGCAATCGAGCATAATTATAGAATTTTAGTTATCTCAACAGGTTATCAAGACCAGAATTTTGACAATTGTTTTTGGGAGCAAAGAAAAGAGAAAAAGAATCTTGGATTATTTGGTCCAAATGCAAATTTGGCATTAGAAGAAGGAATTGCAGGATTAACTAAAATTATGAAAAGTAATAAATTATCTCCTGATATCATTACCAATTATACGAAAATTGTTTTTAAAGATAGATTAGAAATATTGCCAACTTTTAAAGGAAGTCAAAATGAATATAATGAAATCAGAAAATATTATCCAGATATCATTAATTTAGCCAATAGCTACTATGATTTAGTACTTGTGGACTTAGATTCACAAATACAAGATAATAATGCAGAAATGATTTTAGAAAATTCAAATTTAATTATCGTTAGTTTAAGCCAAAGATTAACAAGTATCAATGCATTTATGGATATAAGAGAAGAAAAGCCAATTTTAAACTCCAAAAAAGCATTATTGTTAATAGGAAGATATGATAAATTTTCAAAATACAATATAAAAAATATATCAAGATACTTAGGAGAAAGAAACAAAGTTTCAACCATACCATATAATACGTTATTTTTTGAAGCATGTGAAGAAGCAAAAGTACCAGATTTATTTTTAAAATTCAGAAAAGCAGATGAGGATGACAGAAATGGCTTCTTTATGACAGAGGTAAGAAGAACCGTAGATAATATAATCTATCGATTAGAGGATTTGCGATAAAAGTGAGGAGGGAAACCTAGATGACAATAACAAACATCGTATTAATACTAGTTGTAATGGTAATTGCAGGTTTTGTAGTTTATAACAGTATTAAGAAAAAGAAAACAGCAGAAGTAGAAGTTCAAGTTGATGTAGACGATAAAACATACACCATCGAAAAAATGATTGAATTTGTAAAGAGAAGACTAGATGAAATTACTAAAATCAACTTGTATGATATAGGTCTTTCAGAAGAAGAATTAAAAAGAAGAAAAAACAAGAAATATGAATTAAAAAAGGCCTTAAAGGGATGTACTTATGGCGATGTAAATGATAAAAAATATGTAAAAGAATTGATTTTTGATTTATTAAAAAAGGAATATGGTGTAACAGAAAGCAATATATCAAAAGCAATTCCATTTGACATACCTTCCCTTTTAACAGCACAAGACAAATTTGATATTTTGATTTTTAGCTATAAAAAAGAATTTGGCTATGAAGCATTAACAGAATTAATCAAGAAATATGACTTAGCTAAATTAAAATATGTAGAAGGAGAAACCAAACCTTCTTATGTGATAACAACCAATGAAATTGAAGAGATTTATGAAAAAGAAAATATTGTGTTATCTTTTGCCGATAAATTATCTGTTGTTGTACAAAGAATTTATCAACATTATAAAGGATATAGTAGTATTGATGAAGTAAGAGATATGAATATTGATGGTGTATCTGGTGGTGTATCAGGACTTCCAGAGAGCTTTTTAAGCCAAGTAGCACAAACAGATGGAGATTATTTAGAACAAGTATCAGAGCATAAAGTTCCAAGAGCATGTGATAGTATTTGGATATTCTTCCAAGGTAAATCCATTCGTTTAGCATTTTTATCTTTTGGAACAGAATCAGAACTAAAAAGAGTATGTCAAAATATATATAAATACAACAATCCAGGACAATTATCCGATACCAATGGATATAAAATTAATGAAATGAAAGATGGTTCTCGTGTTGTTGTTGTAAGACCAAGCTTCTCTGAAACATGGGCTTTCTTTGTAAGAAAGTTCGACGTAAAGCGTTCTACTTTAGAGCAATGGTTTAAAGGAGAGCCAGGATGTGACGAATCCATTGAACTATTAAAATATTTAGTAAAAGGAGCTAGAATTATATCCATAACAGGTGAGCAAGGTTGTGGTAAAACCACCATGCTTATGGGAATGATAGAAAATATTTATGAAACCATGAATATCCGTGTTCAGGAAACAGCATTCGAGCTTCACTTAAGAA
>CANEFU010000087.1 GCA_947426875.1 uncultured Clostridium sp. | reverse complement strand
TTGTAAAAAAAATTCACTAAACTCTTCTTCTGAAATATCTAATAATAAACATAGTTTTTCTACTTCGGTAAGCCAAAAAGATTTCTCATTGTTGATTTTTTGCCCTAATGTATAAGGAGAGCAAGGGATTTTAGGAGCTAATGTTTGATTTGTATATCCTCTTTCTGTGATTCTTCCTTTTAATTTTTGTGAATTAACCATTTTTATCCTCCTTTCTTTTGTTGCTTTTTTGCAACTTTGTTATCATTATACACTATAAAAAAATATTGTCAAGCATTTTTGCAACTTTTTTCATAATTTTAATTAAAATTGTTGTAATTGTTGCAAAAATATGTTAATATAAGTATACGAAAGGATAGATAAGTTATGGAAAAAATAGATTATAAATTAGTAGGGCAAAGACTTAAAGAAGCTAGAATAGAAAAAAAAATATCTTTAGAAAATGCAGGAGAAAAAATAGGAGTTCATAAGACTACTATTATGAGATGGGAAGATGGAAAAACAGAAAAACTCGACATGGCTTCATTAGAAATCTTGGCAGAATATTATTCTGTTAACGCTTTGTGGCTTATGGGAAAAAATGTGCCAAAAATTGCTATGTCTTTAAAATATATTCAAGAAAAGCAAATACCTATTCTGGGTACAGTAAAAGCTGGTTATGATTATCTTGCTCAAGAAAACATAATAGGTCATACTTATCTAGATTTTACTCCATTTGATATAGAAAATTATTATGCTTTAGAAGTAACTGGAGATAGTATGGAACCTTTGTTTTCTAATGGAGATGTAGCAATAGTTCATAAGCAAGATGACTTCGAAAGTGGAAATACTTGTATTGTCTTAATAAACGGAGATGAAGCAACTGTAAAAAAAGTTGTTAAAACAGAGGATGGTATAGATTTAATAGCTATGAATCCATATTACCCTGTTAGACATTTTACAAAAGAAGACATGAGTAAAATTCCAGTTCAAATAATTGGAAAAGTTGTAGAAGCTAGAAAAAGAAAACAATTTGAATAAAAAGAGAAAATGTTCTTGTTTGGCGACACGACATTTTCTCACACAATAAAGTCCTTGAAATAAGGTTTCTTTATATTATCTATTATAGCACAATATAAAACTTTTTTTCAAGAGATTAGAATAATTTTAGAAAGAAGGTTTTTTATTATGTCTAATATTTTAGAAGAACATAAAATAGTAGAAGAATTAAAAAAATATATTAAATATGTAGCTTGTTATATTAGAGTTAGTACAGATGAACAAGTAAAATTTGGATTTTCTATACAAGCACAAAAAGATGCTTTAGAAAAATATTGCAAAGAACATGGTTATAAATGTGAATTTTTTATAGATGAAGGAATTTCCGCTTCTTCTATGAAAAGACCAGCATTGCAAAAAATGCTTAGTAAAATTAGTGTTTTTGATATGGTGTTATTTACTAAACTAGACAGGCTAAGTAGAAATGTTTTAGATGCAAATAATATTAATAAAATATTAAAAGATAACAACTGTACTATGAAAGCAATTGATGAAGATGATGTTGATACTACTACAGCTGACGGAACTTTTATTTTTAATTTAAAAGTATCTTTAGCACAAAGAGAAATAGGTAAAACCTCAGAAAGAATTAAATTTGTTTTTCAAAATAAACGTGAAAAAGGCGAGGTTACATCAGGAACGAAAAAATACGGTTATAATATAGTTAATAGAAAATTTGAAATAAATCCATCAGAAGCTGAAAATATCGTAAATTTATACAAGTATTTTATTAATGTAAACGGAAATATTAAAGAAACTTATAAATATTTTATACAACATTTTAATAATAAAGGTCAAGATGCTTTATCTTCTTATCTTCGTGAAACAGCTTATATAGGTAAATACAAATTATATAGAAAAGATATATATTTAGATAATTACATTCCTCGAATTATGGAAGATGACTTGTTTTATTCCGTTCAACGATTATTAAAAACTAAAGAAAAGTCAAGCACAAAAACCTCTTCTCCTTCTATGTTTTCAGGTTTAACATTCTGTTATAAATGTAAAAATAGAATGACAAAAAAGCAAGATAATAGGACTAAAAAAAGACTCATTAGGTATTGTTGCGACAATGCTTCAAGAAGAAAAGTCAATAGTTTAGAGTATAAGTGTGAAAATCATAAAATGATAAGAGAAGAATATATCGAAAATTATCTATTAAGCAATGTTAAAAAATTAGCACAAAAAAATATTACTGAAAATTCAATAATATCTTCTAAATCGCCTAAAAAAAAATCTTCAAAAATAAAAGAAATCGAAAATAAAATATATAAACTTAAAGACTTGTATTTAGATGATTTAATAGATAAAAAAACATATAAAAACGATTATGAAAATTTAACTGATAAACTAAACAAATTAAAAGCTGAAATTGAAATTTCCGAAAAAAGAGATACTTCTAAATTAGAAAAAATGATTAATCTTAATATAGAAAAAATATATTTTTCTTTATCAGATGAAGAAAAAAGAACATTTTGGTTAAACATTATAGATAAAATTTACATAGAAGATGGAGAAATTAAAGAGGTTATTTTTATATAACCTCTTTCTCAACCCCTTGTATTTCTAGTGTTTTACCACTTCTTTTTATTCGTTCGTTTCAACTGGTGCTTCTACTGGACAAACCCCTGCACAAGTCCCACAACCAATACAAGCTGATTGGTCGATTACAAATCTTTCATCTCCTTGTGAAATACATCCAACTGGACATTCAGCTGCACAAGCACCACAAGAAATACATTTATCTGTAATTTTATATGCCATTTTTTTCACCTCCTAATACTACCATTCTTTTATCCTTAATCCTTCTTGTCTTGTTTCTCTAGTTTTTCTAATTCCTCTAGTTCTTTTTTATGCTCTATTTCTTCTTGATTCATTTTTTCTGCCACTGCATCTTTAATTACTTTTATGTCTTTGGCATCATATTTTTTATAGAAATAACCTTCTCCTTCATTATCTTTTATTTTTACTCTTACTTTTTCTTTTAAGGTCTCTATCGAATCTACTTCTCCCTCTCCTTCTTCTGTTTTTACAATAGCCCCTATGTTTGGAAGTCTTTTTAGTTTTTCTTCATACACATCGCTTTCGTATTTTAAGCAACACATTAATCTTCCGCAGTTTCCTGATATTTTAGATGGATTTAGAGAGATATTTTGTTCTTTTGCCATTTTAATAGATACGGTTTCAAAGTCACTTAGGAAAGAGCAACAACATAATTCTCTTCCGCAAACTCCGTTTCCACCAATTCTTTTTACTTCATCTCTTACTCCTATTTGTCTTAATTCGATACGCGTTTTATAAATCGCTGCTAAGTCTTTTACTAATTCTCTAAAATCGATTCTTCCATCTGCTGTAAAGTAAAATAAAATTTTGCTGTTATCAAATTTATATTCTACATCTGTTAATGTCATGTCTAATTTATGCTCTTTTATCTTTTTTAAGCAAATATCAAAAGCTTCTTTTTCCTTTTTCCTACATTCTTCATAATGTTTATGGTCTTTATAGTTTGCCATTCTTATCACTTTTTTTAAGGGAGATACAATTTTGTCATCTTCTACCCATCGATTTGGTATCATAACTTCGCCATATTCTTCTCCTTGTGCTGTTTCTACAATGACTTTATCTCCTTTTCTTACTTTTAGCGTTTTTGGATTAAAGAAATATATTTTTCCTAGCTTCTTAAATCTAACTCCTATTATATTTTTCAAATCAATTCCTCCCACATGTTAAACACTAGATTATCTATACACATATCATAATTTGCGTTTTGTTTCAACCTTTTTTTCGTATTTTCCACAATTTGAATGCAATTTGTGTATAAATAATTTCTTTTAGCCTGTTTTAACAATAATACATTCATATATTCTAATATTTCAAAAATCTCCTCTTTTGCTTTATATAAAGGCTCCGCTAATTTTAAAACTTCTATCAAATCTTTTTGGTTTAAATTATCTATCATATTTTCAATACTCTCATATTGTGTTTGCTTATCCTTTAATGCAATAGCTTTCCCAATACTCCCTTGAAACAGATTGATGTGATTTTGTGTTATATTCGTTATGCCGTAATTCTCTTCCATATATTGTTTGATTGCCTCATTGGTGATTGGTTGGAAATGAAGTATCATACATCTGGATTTTATAGTAGTTAAAAACGCATTTTCATTACTACCAATTAATATCAGTGTAGCAAATTCTGGTGGCTCTTCTAATGTTTTTAATAAACAATTTTGTGCTTCTAGTGTCATCGTATCTGCTTCATCTATGATATATACTTTTTTATCTGCTATAATTGGCTTTTCTTGTATCTTCTTTTGTAAAAAACGAATTTGCTCAATTTTTATACTATTTCCTTCTGGTTTGATACACATAAAATCCGGATGATTATTACTTTCAAATTCAATACAAGATTTACAGGTTGCATCTTGTTCTTTTTCTATACATAGAATTTTTTTAGCAAATTCTATGGCTACCATTTTCTTTCCAATTCCTTGTATACCAATAAACAAATAGCTATGTGATGTTGTTTCCTTTTGTATTGTCTTTTCTAGCATTTGTTTGATTGGCTCGTTTCCAATTATTTTTTCAAACATCCTTTTCCCTCTTTATTATTTGACTTCTCCCCATTTACTAAATGGCCAAATTCTAATAGCCACTGTACTTTCAATTTCTTCTAATGGAATACAACCAAATGACCTACAATCTGTACTATAATTTCTATTATCCCCCATAGCAAATACACAATTTTCAGGTACTACAAAATCATCGAAGCCAACTCCTACTACATCTGTCACAATTCCTTCTTGCAAATATGGTTCTTCTACTGGCTTGTCATTAATATATACTTTTCCTTCTTTTATCTGTACATGCTCCTTTGGTAAGGCTATTACTCTTTTAATATAACTTCTTTTTCCTATTTCTAAAAAGTTATTTACAAACCATTGAAATACATTTTTTTCAGGGTATTTTGCTACTGGGTTATTTTTATCAATTTCAGATGCTGTATAACTTATTTTAGATGGCTCTTCAAAAGTTATAATCTGTCCTTTTTTTGGTAAAGTTTTAGTCGTTCTTCCCCAACGATTTAGCCATAATCTCTCATCTTGAATTAAGGTTGGATACATAGATTTTTGCTTTACGATAGTTGGTGTTCCTATAAAATAACGAAATAACATTGCCAATGCTAATGCTATTACAATGCAATAAATCCATTCTAATATATCTTTTGTTTTTTCACTCAATTAAATCTCTCCTATCTCATACAACTTGCCATTGCCATTTATGCCATTCATTCCGGGTTTTTTTGG
>CANEFU010000086.1 GCA_947426875.1 uncultured Clostridium sp. | reverse complement strand
CTTTCACAACGAAAAATCGCCATCATTTTCCGTATCACCAGACAAGCAAATATTTCATTGTTTTGGTTGTGGCGTAGGTGGAAATGTATTTACCTTTTTAACCAAAATAGAAGGAATTAACTTTGTAGAAGCTGTCCAAACATTAGCAGAAAGGGCTAACATACAATTACCAACACTAGAAAACAGCGGAGACACAGCAAAGGAATTACTAAAATCTAAAGTTTTAAAAGTAAATGAATTTACGGCTAATTATTATCATGAAAACCTATATAAGCCAGAATCAAAAATAGCACAAGAATATATTAAAAAAAGAAAATTAACCAATGAAACTTTAAAATCTTTCCAAATTGGATTTTCAGGAAAATTTGATGAGCTTTATCAAGAATTAAAAAAACAAGGATTTGAAGAAGCAGAAATTTTAGAATCAGGATTAGTCAATCGAAACGATAAAGGACAATATATAGATAGATATAGAAATAGACTCATGTTTCCTATTTGTGATGCACGAGGAAGAGTCATAGCCTTTGGTGGAAGAGTATTAGACGATTCTAAACCAAAATATATTAACTCACCAGAAAATGTTGTATATAGCAAAGGAAGAAATCTATTTGGATTAAACGTAGCAAAAAAAGGAGATATTAAACAAATACTCATAGTAGAAGGATATATGGACGTTATCTCACTACATCAAAGAGGAATTACCAATGTAGTAGCACCATTGGGAACAGCTTTAACACAACAACAAGGATGGTTACTTCGCAAAAATTCAGAAAAAATCATACTAAGCTTTGATTCAGATGAAGCAGGACTTACTGCTAAAATGAGAGCATTAGATATTTTACAAGATATGGGGTGTGACATTAGAATTTTGCAAATGGAGGGAGCGAAAGACCCAGATGAATATATTATTAAATATGGAAATGCCAGATTTAATAACTTAGTAGAAAAAGCACTTTCTATCATTGAATTTAAAGTAAAAGTATTAAAGCAAAATTTAAATTTGGAAGTAGTTAATGACAAAATCAAATTTTTAAATGAAATAGCAAAATTAATAGCCAAAGTAGATAATACCATAGAAAGAGAAGTGTATATCGAAAAAATTGCAAAAGAATATGATATATCCAAAGAAGCGATTTATGCAGAAGTAAATAAATTGACTTACGCAGGCTCAAAAGGTGAAAAAATTTTAGAAAAAACAAAACCAGTAATCAATCATAAAAAACCAGAAGAAAAAGAAGTTTCACAAACGGTAAAAAGAAGAGAAAATACAGTAATATCCATATTATTAACAGGAGATATTAATATTTTTCAAGTAATTAAGCAAAATATTACCATAGAAGATTTTAAAGATAGAGTAAACCAAAAAATTGCCAAAAAACTGTATGAAGAATTTGAAAAAGGAAATAGTAATATAAATAGCATAATAGATATGCTAGGAGAAGAAGAGCAAAATCATATTACAGAAATTATGGCAGATGATTACGAAATAGAGGATATCGAAAAGGCAATTGATGATATCATGCAAAGTTATGAGAAGGACAAGCTAAATGACCGTAAGTTTGAAATATTAGGATTATTAGAGGGGAATTTAGAAGCAAATCAGAAAAAAGACTTAGAGAAAGAACTAAGTGAGATTATTATTAAATTAGCCAGAATTAAGTAGGGGTGAAAAAAATGGCAAGAAAAAAAGAAGAAGTAGAAAAAGTGGAAGAAAACAAAGAGCAAAAAACCAAGAAAAAAACAGTTAAACCAAAAGAAGAAAAAAAGAAAGAAGTAAAAGCAGAAACGAAGAAAGAAAAGACAAAAAATGAAAAGTCAGAGAAAATAGAAGAAGCAAGAGAAAAAGCAAAAAAGAAAGCAGAAGATAAAAAGATAAACGATAAAAAAAGTAAGGAAGAACCAAAATAAGAAAAAGTTATACCAGAAGAGAAAGAAAATGACAACAAGATAAAAGAAGAAAAAGTCAATAGCCTCTTAAAAAAGGCAAAAGAGAAAGGTCAAATAACTTATGGGGATTTAGCGACTGAATTAGATGATGTAAACCCAGAGCAAATTGACCAAGTATTTGATGCTTTTGAAGAATTAGGAGTAGACTTATTATCAGATGATTTAGAAGAAGAACCAGATATTGAAGATTTAAAAGAAGTAGAAAACTTAAAATTAGACGAAATAACAGATACCAGTTATGAAGGTATTAATGTAGATGACCCTGTTAGAATGTATTTAAGAGAAATTGGAAGAATACCACTTTTAACCTTTGAGCAAGAATTAGATTTAGCTAAAAAAATATTAGCAGGTGATGAAGAAGCAAAACAACAATTGGCAGAGTCAAACTTGAGATTAGTTGTAAGCATTGCTAAAAAATATGTAGGAAGAGGCATGTTATTTTTAGATTTAATTCAAGAAGGAAACATGGGATTAATCAAGGCAGTTGAAAAATTTGATTATACCAAAGGATTTAAGTTTAGTACGTATGCAACTTGGTGGATTAGACAAGCTATCACAAGAGCGATTGCAGACCAAGCAAGAACCATCAGAATACCAGTACACATGGTAGAAACCATTAATAAATTAATCAGAACTTCTAGACATTTGTTACAACAATTAGGAAGAGAGCCAACCCCAGACGAAATAGCAGAAGAAATGGAAATACCAGTAGAAAAAGTAATGGAAATTCAAAAAATAGCACAAGACCCAGTATCATTAGAAACACCAATCGGAGAAGAAGATGATAGTCATTTAGGAGATTTTATACAAGATGATGATAGTCCTGCACCACATGACTCAGCAGCTTATACCTTATTAAAAGAACAGTTAGAAGAAGTTATGAACACTTTGACCCCAAGGGAAGCAAAAGTACTAAAGTTAAGATTTGGACTAGAGGATGGAAAAGCAAGAACTTTGGAAGAAGTAGGTCGTGAATTTGAAGTAACACGTGAGAGAATTAGACAAATAGAAGCGAAAGCTTTAAGAAAATTAAGACATCCAAGTAGAAGTAAGAAGCTTAGAGATTACATGGGCTAAAAACGTACCAACGTACGCCTCATAAATTTCAAACTCGTGCGCCTAGCCAAATAACAATTTTTTTCCAAATTAGGAATTTAAAACACGGAGGAAGAAATGGAGCGAATAATTAATATGATAGGAAATATCATGGAAATACAAGTATTTGATATAATAATAGCAGTAGCCATTATTTTACTTTTTAGAATTTTTAGTGGAACTTTTTCATATATCATTATTAGAATGTTTAAGATAAGAGAAAAAAATGCAAAGAATATAAAAGAAAGTGCCTTTTTCAACCCGCTAAAAGTATTTTTTATCCTACTAGGATTTTATATAGCGATTGTATTTTTAAAAGAGCCATTAAATATAACACCTGAGGTAATGGCAATTACCTATAAAGTATTTGTTATCATTAATATTGTTGTATTTGCAAAAGGTTTAGCAGCAAGCTTTACACCAAAATCTTCACTATACAAAAAAATAAAGAAAATAACCAATCAAGATGTAGAAGATTCTATGTTTGATTTTGCCTTAAAGATTATTCGTGGTGTTATTTATCTCATAGCAGCATTTATTATCATAACAGTGTTAGGCGTTAACTTAAATGGATTAGTTGCAGGTTTAGGAATTGGAGGTGTTATTGTAACTCTTGCTGCTCAAGATACAGCAAAGAATTTATTTGCTGGATTAGTAGTGTTTTTGGATAAGCCTTTTATAGTAGGAGATTGGATACAAGTAGAAGGATTTGAAGGGACGGTAGAAGATATTACTTTTAGAAGTACAAGAGTAAGGACATTTGAGAATTCGGTAGTGAATATTCCTAATTCTATTATTGCGAATGCTTCTATTATTAATTGGAGTAAAATGGAAAAAAGAAGGTATCGTACAAACTTATGCATTGAATTAGATACACCATTAGAAAAGCTAGAAAAATTTAAAACAAGAGTAGAGGATATGTTGCAAGCTAGAGATGCTATTTATGATGACTCTATTATTGTTAAGTTTGATAATATTACAGACAATGGACTAAATGTGTTAATTTGCAGTTATACTGATTCAGTAGATTATCCTAGTTATATAGCAGAAAGGGAAGACATTAACTATAAAATAATGAGGATTTTGCAAGAAGAAGGAATAGGATTAGCATATGATACAAAAACCATTCATGTTAAAAATTAGAAAAAGAGCATATAATGTTGTCATTATATGCCCTTATTGGACTAAAAAATAAAATAAATTTCACAATATCGACACAATTTATCTTTATAATAAAAGATAGCCAAAAGACAGGAGTGATAAAAATGGTCAATAATTGTATTTTAGTAGTTGATGATGAGCAAAGGATGAGAAAATTAATTAAGGACTTTTTAAAAGCAAAAGGATATAGTATTTTAGAAGCAGAGGATGGAGAAAAAGCATTAGAGGTATTTAACGAAAATAAAAATAAAATCACTTTAATTTTATTAGATGTCATGATGCCAAAATTAGATGGATGGTCTGTGCTCCGTCAAATTAGACAAGAATCTAAAGTACCAATTATGATGTTAACGGCAAGAGGAGAAGAACAAGATGAATTATTTGGATTTGAATTGGGAGTAGATGAATACATAACCAAACCATTTAGTCCCAAAATATTGGTGGCAAGAGTAGAAGCTATTTTGAAAAGGACAATAAAGGATACAACAGAAGTAAAAGACTATGCAGGTATTGAAATTGATAAAGAAGGAAGAACAGTAAAAGTAGAAGGAAAACCAATAGAGCTTAGTCTAAGAGAATATGAACTTTTAGTTTATCTAATTGAAAACGAAAATATTGCCTTATCAAGAGATAAAATATTGAATAATGTATGGAATTATGATTATTATGGAGATTCGAGAACAATTGATAGTCATATTAAAAAGATAAGACATAAATTAGGAAAAAGAGGTAAATATATCAAAACAATGAGAGGTGTAGGTTACAAGTTTGAAATAAAATAAGGAAGGAAAATAAAATGGATAAATTGAAAGATGCATTAAAATTAGTAAGAGTAAAGCTTTTTATGACATTATCATTGGTTATCATATTAATTATTCTATTTCTAATTGTAGTGAATAATTTTGTTTTTGGACAATTTTATTTATATAGTAAAACAAAAGCATTGAAATCTGCTTATGAAATAGTCAATAATTATTATAATAATGAGCAAGATATTGATTTAGAAACACAACTAGAAAGAATAGCGATTAACAACAATTTTGATATTTTAATTAAGAATGACCAAAATGTAAATGTATATACCTCTAATAAAGACTTTTTTTCTACACTGGGACAAATGAATGAAATGACAAGTAGATTGAATG
>CANEFU010000085.1 GCA_947426875.1 uncultured Clostridium sp. | reverse complement strand
GATGGAACTGTTATATTAGAGCCTAAATATGATAATATTACATACCTTCCTAATACAGGAGATTTTCTAGTAGAAAATAATAAAAAAGTCGGAATTTTATCTTCTACCAAAGAGACAAAGGTACAAATTATTTATGATAGTATCGAATTGATGGATAGTGATGCTGGTTTATATTTAGCTAAAAAAGATGAAAAATATGGTGTAATTGATATAAAAGGAAATATAAAAATATATATAGAAAATGATGAAATTGGAGCTGATATTTCTAAATTTGCACAAAACAATATAAAAAATAGATATTTATTAGCAGAAAATTTAATCCCAGTAAAAAAAGATGAGCATTGGGCACTTTATGATAAAAATGGAAACCAATTAACAGATTACAAATATGATAGTTTTGGATATATTGCTTCCAATAATAAAGATGCCATAAACTTATTAGTCATTCCAAATTATAATGTAATTGTTGCATGTAAGGACAAAAAATATACCTTGGTAAATGCATCAGGAGCAGAATTGTTTGGTATCGTAGCAGATGACATTTACATGACAATCAGTGGCGGAGAAAGACATTTCTATATGACAGTAAATGACCAAAAGATAGATGCAGAAGAATGGCTAAATAAAAACGGAGTAACACCAAAGGAAAATAATCAAAATAATCAAAATCAAAATAATAATGCCAATAATGATGACGAGCAATCAAATTCAGGTGATGATGAATATACAGATATAACAGAATCTAATAATGGGGAAAATGATGAGCAAAATAATGAACAAGAGGATGAAAACAACGAGGGAAATAGTGACAATAATGAGGATGAAAATGTAGACGATAGTGATGATGAAGAGTATGAAGATGATTATGATGAAGAGTAGATTCTAAGAGGATTTTAGAGAAAGATTTGCCAGAGGTAAAACTTCTTGTAAAGTCCTTTTTTTATCCAGAAAAAATAAGAATTCTGAGAAGTCACAAGAAATTGTAAAAAAATCAGAAAAAACGTTTACTTTTTTGGAAAAGTTGTATACAATGTATAAGAGAAAAATGTCAAATAATAAAAAATAACAAAAGAAAATGAAAAAGAAAGGAAGTACTATCCATGAAAATATTAATGCTAACATGGGAATATCCACCAAGAGTAGTAGGAGGAATTGCAAGAGTTGTATATGACTTATCAAAAACTTTATTAAAAGATGGTCATGATGTAACAGTTGTAACGTATCGAGATGGAGATGCTCCTTATTTTGAAGATGATAAAGGAGTAAAAGTATATAGAGTAGATAATTATATGATAAATCCTAATAATTTCATTGATTGGGTTATGCAAATGAACTTTAGTATGCTTGCCAAAGTAAATGAAATTATAGCGGAACAAGGTAACTTTGATGTAATTCATGCACATGATTGGTTAGTAGCTTATGCAGCGAAAACTTTAAAAAATTCATATAATATTCCAATTGTTTCTACGATTCATGCAACAGAAGCAGGAAGAAATAGTGGAATTCATGATGAGCAACAAAGATATATCAATGACACAGAATGGATGTTGACCTATGAATCAGCAGAAGTAATTGTCAATAGTAATTATATGAAAAATGAACTACAAAGGCTATTTGGATTACCCTATGAAAAAATAAATGTAGTACCAAATGGTGTCAATATGTCACTATTTAATGGAATAGAAAGAGATTATAATTTTAGAAGAAAATATGCTATGGACAACGAAAAAATCATTTTGTTTATGGGAAGATTAGTGTATGAAAAAGGAATACAACACCTTATTACAGCAATGCCTAAAATACTAGCAGGATATCATGATGCCAAACTTGTAATATGTGGAAAAGGTGGAATGTTAGCAGAGTTAAAGCAACAAGTAGAAGCAATGGGGATTGCTAACAAAGTATATTTTGCTGGCTATATGGAAGGGAAAGATGTGCAAAAAATGTATAAAGCAGCAGATATATCTGTTTTTCCAAGTACGTATGAACCATTTGGAATTGTAGCATTAGAAGCGATGCTATCTGAAAACCCAGTTGTTGTATCAGATATAGGAGGACTAAATGAAATAGTAGAACATAGAGTCAATGGAATGAAAGCTTATTGTGGAAATTCAAATTCAATAGCAGATTCTATATTAGAATTATTATATGACTATAAATTATGTAGTGATATTACCAAAAAAGCGAAAAACAAAGTAAGAAATGAATACAATTGGAATAAAATTGCACAAGATACACACTTTACTTATCAAAAAGCAATTTGTCAATCTATGGCAGAAAAACAAAAAAGAGAATTGGAGCAAGAAAGAGCAAGAAAAACCAAAAAAGCAAAAAATACAGAAAACGAAATTACCAATTTGCTTAGCTTTAAAAAGCGTCAAGCCTATGCATAGAAGAATTAGGAGATATTCTCTAAGAAAAAATCAAAACCACAAAATGAAACAAAAGAGTTTGCCATTTTGTGGTTTTTAAATTCTTAACTTATCAGAAAGAGAAGGAAACAAAAATAAAAAAATTTTCAAATTCTACAAATTTAGCAAAAAAATAGTGTATAATAGTAAAAGTAATGATAAAAAGAAGGAGTAAATTATGGAAAAGGAATTTAAATCAGGATTTGTAACATTAATCGGAAGAACAAATGTAGGAAAATCTACCTTATTAAATTTATTAGTAGGAGAAAAAGTAGCAGCCATAGCGAATAAGGTACAAACAACAAGGACGGCAATTAAAGGAATTGTAAATCGAGAAAATAGCCAGATTGTTTTTACCGATACACCAGGTATTCATAAACCCAAGACAAAGTTAAATGAAACTATGGTAGAAACTTCTTTTTCCAGTATTCCAGATGCTGATGTGATTTTATTTTTAATAGAAGCTACCAGCAAAGAGATTGGTAGAGGAGATAGTATTATTTTAGAAAAAATAAAAGAGGCAAAAAGAAAAACGATTCTAATTATCAATAAAATTGATTTAGTAAAAAGAGAATCTCTTTTGCAATTGATTGATAGGTATCGTAAAGAATATGCTTTTGAAGCAGTTATTCCTATTTCAGCAACCAATACCAAATATAAAGAAATTATTTTAGAAGAGATTGAAAAAAATCTAAAACCGGGACCGGCCTATTATGATATAGAGGAATATACAGACCAAACTTTAAGACAGTTAGCAGAAGAAACGATTCGAGAAAAAGCCTTGAAATTACTACAAGATGAAGTACCACATGGTATTTATGTGGAAGTGGAAAAAATGAAACAAAGAAAAAATAAGCAAGGAGAAGATATCTATGATATAGAAGCTACTATTTATTGCTTACGAGAATCGCACAAGGGAATTATCATAGGAAAAAAAGGAGAAATGTTAAAACGAATTGGAAGAGTGGCTAGAGTGGATATGGAGCAAAATTTTGGAATTAAGATAAATCTTAAAACATGGGTAAAAGTAAAAGAAGACTGGCAATCCAATGATTCCATTGTCAATAAATTCAAATTAAAATAAGAGGAATGGTATAAAAAATGCAAAAAACGCAAAAGATAAAATTAAAGGTAAAACTTTAAATAAAGGAGAGAAAGCTTATGATAAAAAAAATAGCATGGGAAACCTTTAAAAATACGGGAGATATTAATGCATTTATGGAGTTAAAACAAATTGAGAATATCGAAAAAGGAATAGAAGAAGGCTCCTTACAATCTTTAAAAGAGGAAATAGAGGATGCTTCTTTTACAGGAGAAAACAACGAAAAAGAAAGCAAATAAAATAAGAGGAAACGAAGATGGCAAATGCAAAAATAAATGGAATTGTATTATCAGAAAGTAATGTGGGAGATTTTGATAAAATGCTAACAGTACTAACCCCTAATGTACGGTAAAATTTCATGTGTAGCCAAAGGAGCTAGAAGACCTAAAAGTGCTCTTTTGGCTGGTACACAAATGTTTTGCTTTGGAGAATATTTAATGTTTATAGGCTCTCAAACGTATCATATTAATTCAGTAGAACCAATTGAAGTTTTTTATAATCTAAGAATTGATTTAGATAAATTGAAGTATGCTGTACATATTAATAAAATTGTGCAAGATGTGACGCACGAAAATCAAAATTGTTATAGAATTTTACAGTTATTGCTAAATACACTTTATACAATATCAGAAACGGATAAAGATTTGGATATGGTATTAGGTGTGTTTAAATTGCGTTTGTTATGCCTCTTAGGGTTTACACCACAAGTGATGGAATGTGCCAGTTGTAAAGAAAAAGAGGATTTAGTTTATTTTAGTATCAAAAATAATGGATTAAAGTGTAAAATATGTGGAAAACAAGATACGAGTACCATTAGTATTAGTCAAAGTACTTTGAATGCAATTAAATATACAGTAACAGCACCTCCCAAAAAGTTATATTCGTTTCAATTGAAAGAGGAAGCTTTAGAAGAATTCAAATTAGTAACAAAGCTTTATTTTAATGAGAAACTAGAAAAAGAATACAAATTGGAAGATTTATTTTAGCTATTTTTAAGGGGAGTTGACAACTAAAAAATTAATGTATATAATAAAATCATAAAAGAGAAAGGAGCGATTTTTATGAAAATAAAAATAACAGGAAAGGAACTAAAGATAACGGAAGCAATGAATGATTACGTAGAAAGAAAGTTAGATAGAATAGATAAATATTTTGAAGAATCAGAAGCAGAAGTTACTTTAAAAACAGAAAAAAGTGAGCAAATAGCAGAAATTTATGTAACAGCAAATGGAGAAAAATATAGAGCAGTAACAGAAGATAAGGATATGTATGCTTCTATCGATAAAGATATTGATATACTAGAAGGTCAAATTAGAAAAGCAAAAACGAAAAGAGAAAAAATGATGAAAGATGCATCTATCAAAACAATGGAAACAGAAAGTGACCCAGTTGCAGAAATAAGAGATGAAATTGTAAAAACTTCTTATTATGAAATTAAACCAATGTTACCAGAAGATGCTGTTCTAAAATTAAAAGAAAAACCAACTCATAACTTTTTAGTATTTATTAATGTAGAAACAGGAAAAGTAAATGCTATACATAAATTAAAAGATGGAAAAAATTATGGTTTAGTAGAACCAGAAGCATAATTGGATAAAAAAAGAAAAGGCAGGAAATCAAATCCTGCCTTTATGTATTTTAAAATAAAATAGATAAAAACAAAATCTAACTTCCTACCTAAATGAAGATTAGTAACTAATAAAAATGAAACTATTTCATTTGTTGTTCAGCTTGTTGTATCATTTTTCTAACCATGTTACCACCGATTCTACCAGCGTCTTTAGCTGAGATATCTCCGTTATAACCGTCTTTTAAATTAACACCAACTTCTATGGGC
>CANEFU010000084.1 GCA_947426875.1 uncultured Clostridium sp. | reverse complement strand
AGGAGAAGGAAACTTATAAAAAGTTCCTCCTCCTTTTTCTCTGTCCAACCAGTAACTGGCTAAACCTCTGTGGATAGCTAATCATAACATACTACAGATGGTGTTGTGTACTGAAGTCTATCATCATCGTCTGAAACAGTGTAATCCATTCCTGCCGGCGGTGAATTGTGGTCAGCCTCAGTAGAACCTCCAACGACTATCCATATGCCATCCTCATCTTCAATCAAGCGATAATGTTCAGCCGTATCGGGCTGATTGCATACTTCTTCCCAAGTCTCTCCGTTAAGTATCCTTTGAGCCAATTCCAGTGCCTGTTCAACGCTGTCTGTAGGATGGTCGCCTTCCTTAGCTACCATTTCCTTCAATTCTTTTAATGTCTTGACATCCCAATCCTTTTTTAACCATTTGATTTTAAATGGTTTTGCATATTTTTTGGGATTCTCCTGAACCTTTTTTAGTGCCTTTACTATCCTTTTTCTTGTCCATTCCTGTAACGTGTTTTCGAAACTTAAATTTTCAAAAAATCGCAAATCCATCAAATGGGGATTTACACTGAAGTATACACCCTCAGCCGGTATCTTTGATAACCTTCTTCTGACGCCTTTGACTATCTCTGTCTTGCTATAATGTTTCTCCAAAATTGCAGTAAGTTCTTCTTTTGAAAAACTCATTTCCCGCCCATACACTTTTAATGTTATGTTCTCCACTATTGCCTTCATATTTGTATCCTCCTGATATTTAAAATTTAGAGCGACTTGCTCTTTTATACTAATATTATAACATAATTTTACATAATTTTCAACTTTCTTACTTATTCTGCCTGTTAAAGCACTCCTTATCTTAACTATATGTATCCACCAAATATCACATCCTCCTGGATAAGAAAAAGTAACCTTTCCATATCTCCCCACTAATGCTCCCACAAATATGACAGAAGAACGCATTTGTCTCATTAATTCTTCTGGTATCTCATATTGATTAATTTCTGTTGTATCTATGATTACTTTCTTTTTTTTCTCGGTTACCGTTGCTCCTAATTTTCGTAAAATTTCAAACATCATTTGCGTATCATGTATATTAGGTACATTATATAGTGTCGTTCTTCCCTGATTTAATATGCTAGCTGCAATAATGGGTAAGGAGGCATTTTTGGAACCGGATATTGTTACTTCTCCTTCTATTTTTCTTCCTCCTTTGATTATGTATTCTGACATTTTTCTACCACCTTTCGTTTTTATTTGTATATATTATGTTTTCTTTACGTAAAAGGTGATTTTAAAAAAGTTCTAATTTCCAATACTTTTATTGGTTCTTTAGAACTTTTTGTTTTTATTAATTATTTTAATCTATTTAGAAATAATACTCTTTTCCTACTTCTGTTACTGAAACTTTTACTTTTCCTTCTAGCTCTTCCTTAAATTTACTACATACTTTGTCAGATGTACAATGAGCCAATACCACTTCTTCCACATTATTTTTAATGTATTCTATCACTTTATTCGTATTATCATCTATCTCTTGTAAATGAAAACCTCCCATTACTGCCAATACTTTTTGTTTTCCTGTCACCCTTTTGGCTTGTTCTATAATATTGCATATTCCACTATGGCTACAACCTGCAATTACTATAATTCCTTCTTTTGTATTAATAACCATACCAGAATCATCTAACACTTCATCATTTTTTCCATCTTCAAGCACCCACTTCTTAAGAGTTACTGGATAAATTCTTCTGATTTCTCCTAAAAAATAAGTATTTTGATTGATTGTATAAGGTTCTTTAGTAAAATGTACTTTATATCGATTTTCCAATTCTTCTTTTGTTAGTTGAATTCCTGAATAATGTGAGTGGTCATCTTTCCACCATCTTTTTAAGGTACAATTAGGATGTGCAATAAAATCTACTTTTTTATCTAAATATTTAAATCCATCTCCATGGTCAAAATGGCCATGACTTAATACTATAGTATCCACTAAATTCAAGTTAACGCCTAACTTTTCCGCATTTTTAATAAATTTCTCACTTGGTCCTGCATCAAATAAAATTTTATTATTTTCTACCTCTATATAAGCTGAAAAACCATCATCATTTTCTAGTTTTTCCTCATTTGAATTTCTAGTATCGTTTAAAATCACAATTTTTATCATTTTCTTTCTCGTATAATCAATTATATAGAAACATTAATCTATCTAATTGATTCATCCCTTTCTCTAAATTTTTCTTTCCTTTTAGTAATTCTAATTTTTCTTGGTTTTCTGTTATCATTTTTATGTCTTTTACTTGATAACTATTTTTTATCACATTAATCTATTCTTGTCAATGTTTGCTTTTCCGCTTTTAGCCACTTTTGGGATTGTTCCAGAAATGGCACAAATTATCAAATTAAATAAACTCTTGAAAAAAAGTCCATAATATCATATAATAGGAACATATTAAAAATGGAGGAATAAAACTATGAAAAATATAACGGTAAAAGCTTTGTATCAAAATACGGATGAATTTGTCAATAAAGAAATAACCCTTGAAGGTTGGGTAAAAACAATTAGAGATTCCAAAACCTTTGGTTTTATTGAATTAAATGATGGAACTTTTTTTAAGAATGTTCAAATTGTTTTTAACAATGAATTAAAAAACTTCGCAGAAATTTGTAAATTAACCATTAGCTCTTCTATTAAAGTAACGGGAAAATTTATTTTAACAGAAAATGCAAAACAACCATTTGAAATACAAGCTAATTGTATTGAAATAGAAAGCTTATCTGATAGTAGTTACCCATTGCAGAAGAAAAAACATTCTTTTGAATATTTAAGAACCATTTCTCATTTACGTCCAAGAAGTAATACTTTTAATGCTGTTTTCCGTGTAAGAAGTGTTTTAGCCTATGCTATCCACAAATTTTTCCAAGAAAGAGGATTTGTCTATGTCAATACACCTATCCTTACAGGAAGTGACGCAGAAGGTGCTGGCGAAATGTTTAATGTCAATTCTTTTGATTTAACCAATATCCCAAAAAAGGAAGACGGTTCTATTGACTTTTCACAAGATTTCTTTGGCAAGCCTGCTCACTTAACCGTAAGTGGACAATTAAATGCTGAAACTTTTGCCCAAAGTTTTTGTAATGTTTATACTTTTGGACCTACTTTCCGTGCTGAAAATTCTAACACCGTAAAACATGCTGCTGAATTTTGGATGGTAGAACCTGAAATTTGTTTTGCTGATTTAAAAGATGATATGGATTTGGCTGAAGATATGATTAAATATATCTTCCAATACGTTCTAGATAATTGTCCCGAAGAAATGGAATTCTTTAATAAATTTATTGATACGAGTCTATTAGAAAGATTACATCATGTTATCACTTCTGACTTTGTCAGAATTAGTTATACAGATGCCATAAAAGAGCTGGAAAAACATAATGACAAATTTGAATATAAAGTTTCTTGGGGAGTTGACTTACAAACAGAGCATGAAAGATACTTATGCGAGGTTATTTTTAAAAAGCCTGTTTTTGTAACAGATTATCCAAAAGAAATTAAAGCTTTTTATATGAAACAAAATCCAGATGGAAAAACAGTTGCTGCCAGCGATTTACTAGTTCCTGGTATTGGAGAAATTATTGGTGGTAGTCAAAGAGAAGAAGATTATGATAAATTACTAAATCGAATGAAAGAATTAAATATGCCTCTTGATAATTATGATTGGTATTTGGATTTAAGAAAATATGGTAGTTGTAACCATGCTGGTTTTGGTCTAGGTTTTGAAAGAGCGATTATGTATTTGACTGGAATGCAAAACATTCGTGATGTAATTCCTTTCCCTAGAACTCCAAAAAATTGTGAATTTTAAAAAATAGATTTAAGGAATTTGTGCAATTTCCTTAAATCTATTTTTGTATCTTACCTAAAAATTTTAATGTACCATTTCCCCATCATCTGACTGTGTGCTTCCTTCTTTTTGTTGGGGCTGTTGTTGATAATTTTGTTGTATTTCTTTCTCTGTTTTCTGTAAAACAGCTATGGCGTCATCTGGGTCTAGTTCTACTAAATAATTTCTTATCTTTTCTAATTTTTCCGCTACTTCAAGATTTAATGTTTCTTGTGTTCCATTTTCTAATTTTATTTTTAAACCTCTTATATAGCCATCTCTTTGCTCTTCTGGTATCATTTCTACTAATCTTTTTAAAGTTTCTAATGAATCTGTTTGCATTCCTCTAATTTTATCTTTTATCTTATAGGCAGGTGGAACTCCCTTTCCACTTTGTCCTCCACACCTTTGTATTTCTGTAATAAAAAATTCTTCCTGGTCTTCTCTTTCTTGTAATTTTTTCATCCTTTCATATTCAGGAATATCGATATAGCCATATTTTTCATAAGTCTCAGGTATTCTTTTTGCAATTTCTGCTAGCACTTGTCTTTCTAATTGCTCTGGTTTAAATTCTTTTATTTCTCCTGGATATTCTCTCTTGTTTTTTACCTCTTCAAATTCTTTTCCTACTAAATCTATAAAATCTCCTTCCATGATTTCATCTGCTGATATAATTCCTGCCATTCTAGATAGTCTTGTAACACCAGATACTTTCCATTCAATGGCTGCTTTTCTTGCTAATATTTCTTTTATCTTATTATGGATTTCTTTTCCTCTTCTTCTATTTTTTATATTTTCTAATTCTCCTACTAATTGTTCTGTTGGTTTTCTATCACAACTAGTATAGATATCTTCTAGTTCTTTTTTAATTTTTTTCTCTTCTCTTTGACTTTCTTCTTTACTCATTTCTTCTAATGTTTTACTTTGTAATTTAGGATTCGCTATTCCCTCTTCTGCCAACTTAAATCTTTCTCTAAAAGAAAGGGCACTTTGTTTACTGGAAAGAATTTCAACTATTTTTTTGTCTGGTAACTTTCCAGCTGATTCCACTAGTCGTGCATTGTCTACACCGGCTTCATTACTTGCCTTAATAATATATTCTTGTGCCACTTCATAGGGAATTCCTGGTTTTTGTATTAATGATTTAGTAAATACTTCAACAAATTTCCCCCTTTCTTCTCGTGGTATCTGTTTAATTGCTTTCTGATATTGCTCAAATGCTATTTCCGCTGTCATTTCTGGTGTCACATCTTCTTTCGCTATTTTCTCTTTTACTGCATCTATAGTAGAATCAGCTATTCCTTCTATATCCTGTTTCGAGAATAATCTTTTTAAAGTTTCTTTTATACTCAATTTAATCCCTCCTATCTAAACTACTTCTATCATAACATTATGTTGCTAGGTAGTCAACCATGACTTTGAATGATTTTGGGTGATTTTGGGGACGGAGGAAAAAATCATGATTGAATGTTTGTTCAACCATGATTT
>CANEFU010000083.1 GCA_947426875.1 uncultured Clostridium sp. | reverse complement strand
ATGTCGTATTGGGGACGTTTCCTTTTGCCCCTTTTTGTGCAATTGGGGACACATCTTTACACAGGTTAAGGGGGGAGGAGGTACTATTTATTATTTTTATAAAATGACGAATGTGCCGTGTAATAGCCAATAGAACATCTTATCAAATCAATTAGGGAATCTCACGACCATGAGGGCGCTGATTGATTTCTATTAGATGTTCTTGGCTATGAAACAAACCGAGGAATGAAATAAAAATAATAAATAGCACCCCTCCTTAATCTGTGTAAAGATGTGTCCCCAATTGCACAAAAAGGGGCAAAGAGAAACGTCCCCAATACGACATCACAATATTACTTCTATTTCATAACTATTTCTACTTCCATCTAATTTAATTCCATTTTCTATTTCGTTGCCGTTCAAAAGTATTTTGCTTTTGTTTTCTTCCCATGTGTTTTTGCCATTTGGATTTTTTATTGTAATGTTATACATGCTTTCTTTCCACTGATATTTAATTTGATATTCCTTCCATTCTTTAGGAATACAAGGTTCTATTTTTAAATATCCTTTTTCGATTTTAAGTCCTAATAAATTTTCTATTCCTGCTTTGTAATACCAGCTTGCTGAACCTGTATACCAAGTCCATCCTCCTCTTCCTGCTAAATTGCCTGTTCCATAGATATCTGCTGCTATTACATAAGGCTCTACTTTATACTTCTTACTAGCTTCTTTGGTTCTGCTATGCTCTATTGGATTTATCATTCGATATAATTCTAGGGCTTTATCGCCAAATCCAAGCATAGCTTCTGCAATAATTACCCATACAGAACTATGCGTATATTGTCCTCCATTTTCTCTAACTCCTGGTAAATAGGCTTTGATATACCCTGGTTCTAATTTACTTTTTTCAAATGGAGGGTCTAATAATTTAATAATTCCATTTTCTCTATCTATCAAATGATTTTCTAAACTTTCCATAGATATATATTTTTTATCATTATCTCCTGCTTTTGAAATAACACTCCAGCTTTGTGCAATACTGTCAATTCTGCATTCTTCATTTTCCATGCTTCCTAATACATTTCCGTCATCCATAAAAGCCCTTTTATACCATCTTCCATCCCATCCATTTGTATTTAGTGCTCTCTTTAACTGATTCTTTATTTCTTCATATCTTTGGGCTAATTCCTCATCCCCTTTTTCTTGGCAGATTGGTATGAAATTATCTAAAATTGTACTTAAGAAAAATCCAAGCCATACACTTTCTCCTTTTCCTTTGTTTCCTACTGTACTAAATCCGTCATTCCAGTCTCCAGAGCCTATTTTTGGTATTCCATTTTCACCAAAATCTAAACTTCTTTCAATCGCTTTGATACAATGTTCATAGATACTTCCTTCTTGCTTAGAAGGTAAATATTTTTCATATCTTTCATCTTGATTGTCTTCTAATACTATTCCCTCTAAATAAGATGTTTTAATATCTAATATACTTTCATCTCCTGTAAAACTGATATATTCTATTACTAAATAAGCAAGCCATAATAAATCATCTGAAAATCTAGTACGAATTCCTCTTTGATTTTCTTCATGCCACCAATGCTCCACATCTCCTTCTATAAATTGATGTTTGCTGTGTTTTATAATTTGTTGTTTTACGATTTCTGGCTCTAAATATTTTAATCCTATTGTATCTTGCAATTGGTCACGAAAACCATATGCACCACCAGATTGATAATATCCTGTTTTTCCTAATAATCTACTATTGATAATTTGATAAGCCGTCCATCCATTTAGTAAAATATTAGTAGATTCTAAAGGAGTATATACTTGTAATCTTCCCAAAAATTCTTTCCAAAAGTTTTTTATCGTATTTAGTTCTTGTTTACAGTTAGGTAACTTCTGATATTTATAAGCCATATTTTTACAGTCCATTGCGTCTTCTTCTGCCCCTAAAATGATAGAAATTTCCTTGCTTTCAAAACTTTCTAGATTGATTTCGATTTCATAGGCCATACAAGCTTGTGCTCCTAATGAATTTTGATGATTTAAAGATACTTTTCTCAAAGCTTGTGGATTTTCAATTCCTCTATCTCCCACAAAAAATTTCTTATCTCCTGTGTAAGATTTTATTTTTTCACTAGAGGAAATATAAATATTCGTTTTCTCCATATCCTCTCGATATAAATTTTTAGCTTGTAATAAGTTACTATTTCTATCGAATTCCAAATGGATATAACCGTTTGATTTTATTTCATCCTCTCCAATAACTGGTTTCATATAATAATACAGTTTCAACTTCTTTCGGTTTGGTGTGGTATTTTTTAAATTCAATATGCCAACTTTACAACTATCTTCTTTTGGTACAAATATTTCTAACTCTTGTTGAATTCCATCACTTTTATGAATATATTTACAATAGCCAAATCCATAAATAATATTGTAATTTTGTTGGTCTGGCATTGGGTTTAAACCTAAAGACCAAGTCTTTTGATTTTCTTCATCTTTCAAATAAATAATTTCTGATGGAATATCTTGACATGGATTGTTTCCCCAGCTAGATACTCGATTTAATCTACAATTTTGATACCAACTATAACCTCCCATATTCTCCGTCACAATCGTTCCAAATTTTTCGTTTGCCATGATATGGCTCCATACAGTTGGTAGTCTATTTTCTTTATTTACTTTAATAAAATATTCTTTACCATCACTTGAAAATCCTCCATATTCGTTATAGTATTTCAACTCTTCTTGATTTCCTAAAATATCAAAATCTTCTTTTTCTTCCTCTATAAATACTGGTTTTACTACTTCTTCTCCAATCAATTGATAAGTTTCTAAATAAGCTTCTTCTAATTCTTTGATATTATTTTGTAAACCACCTTTGTCACTATCAATAACAATTGTTGCTAAAAATTCTAGCAATTCCATATCTTTTTTAGCTATTTCACTCTTACTCAAAATAAAAATTCCGCCTCTTTGGTTTTTTAAATAACCCATGTGATGATTTAAGATACTTCCTTCAATTTCCTCTTTCACATAATTTTCATAACTATGTTTTTCTTCATCTAATATAACAAGTTCTGTTTTCACACTTTTCATTTTGAAAAATTCATAAGCTTTTAGCATTTCTTTTATGATATAACCATCATTGACATTTCTCACTTTTAGTAAAATGATTGGTAAATCTCCTGATATCCCATATTTCCACAAGTCACTTTGATGGTATGTTTGCTTCTTTTTATTTTCCATTGTTTGCGTTTTGAGTGAATTATCAAAAATAATATAAGATAATATCTTTTGGTACATAGCAATATCATTACCTTTTCTATTTAAATATCTACTTTCCGCTTCTACCCTTGCTTTCGATAATTCAAATTCTTTGGCTACATTTTGTGTGGATTGATATTTTTTAATATTCTGAATTACCACTTCCTCTTCTTCATTAACAGCTAGTATAAAATCTATGATTGCTTGTTCTTGTGGTTTGACTTTTACCGTTCTTTTCAATGCTACAACTGGCTCTGTTACTAACCCAATTTTCTTTGACAATGGAATTGAATTTTTTACCATGTAAGGAATTCCAAAATTTCCTCTTCCCATAAACTTTTCTTGGTCTATTTCGTATTCAAATTCCCCAATTGTTTCACTATTTGTGGATAAATTAGCACCCAAATAATACTTTGGTTGATTTGCTTCTCGATTTTTTCTTTCGATTAAAATACTTCCTGTTTCTTCCTCTAATTTATTAATTAAAAATAAATTATTGAAAGCTGGATGAGAATAATCTTGTTCTTTTCTTGATAACACTGGTTCAAAATAACAGGTTACTTCCAAGATTTCTTCTTCATTTCCTTGATTCTCTAATATCATTCTCCTCAATTCTACTGCTTCGCTAGAGCTTATTGTTGTTTTGATTTTTGTTTTAATATTTCCGTTCCTAATTTCTTGCTCGTCTTTATCTGGCATAAAACTGATTTGATATTGATTTTCTTTATTTTCATTATAGGAATAATTAGAGCTCACTATCTTCTTCGTTTTTATATTTTTAATAGCAAAGAAAATACCTTGTGGATAATCATCTGTTGGTTTAAATCGATTGATATAAATATCTTTATATTTACTAACTCCTTGTCCTTTTTGGTTCATGGCTATTACATAATCTTCACTGGATATGACATTTCCTGTTATCAATCTTTCATCTATTTTCTTATAAGTTGTTTGAATATAATTTTCATAATCTTTGTACTTTAACTTTTCAACCTTTTCCTTCTTTTCTTTTGTTATGATGGCCGTTTCTGGCATGGTTTCTTGTAATAAAATACTAACTGCATCTATTTCTGGGTTTTTCATAAATCTTTTTTGTAAAATGTTGTCATGGAATAAATTATTAATGCTAAGCAAAATTAATCCTTGATGATGTGCCATATAGGTCTTTACAATAGCTGCTTTCTTGCCTTTTTCTACTCTTTCTGGTGTATAGTCAATGGCTTCATAAAAGCCAAATTTATCATACATTCCTTCTTTTTCTAATCTTTTTAGATTTCTGACTTCTTCTTTTGGTACCTCATTAATTGCTAAAATACTTCCATAACTAGATACCACCATTTCATCTGCTAAACCTCTTTTCAATCCCAGCCATGGAATACCAAAAGCTTTATATTGATAATTTGATTGTAAATCTTTTAAATTAAAAGCAGCCTCTGAAATCCCCCATGGAATATTTAACTTTTCACTATATTCTATCTGTGTCTTAATCAAAAATTTACAAGACTCATCCAAAAGACTTCCCTCATATTTGGGAATATTAACATTTGGCATCAAATATTCAAAAGCTGTTCCAGACCAGGAAACAAGTCCTTTATATTTTCCTAAAGTTGTCAATGTTCTACTTAAATGATTCCAATGTCTACTAGGAACCTCCTTTTTAGCAATTGCCACTAAACTTGCCTGCCTTGCCTCTGAGGCCAATAAATCATAATAAGAATCTGTTAATTTATTCTCCTCTATATTAAATCCAATAGAAAAAATCTGTTGTTCTTCATTATACAATAATCTAAAATCTGTATTTTGAATCATTCTATCAATACTCGCTAAAGTTGCTGAGATTTCCGAAGCTGCCGAGGTTTCCGAAGTTGCCAACCATTCCGGGTTTGTTTGGCAACTTCCCCCCTCTGCCTCTGCTTGATTAGGTTGCCAAACAAACCCGGAATGGTTGGCAACTTCGGGAACCTCGGGAACTTTGGAAACTTCTGTGGCTTCAGCAACCTTTACCTCTAAAAAGGCTTTGGTTACATATAAATACCCTACCAAATTTCCACTATCTACTGTTGATACATATCTTGGATTTAATGGTTCTTTTGTTTTTATGTTGTACCA
>CANEFU010000082.1 GCA_947426875.1 uncultured Clostridium sp. | reverse complement strand
TCTTTCACGAATAATTGCGTCTGTTAATTCATCTACATTTAAAACATCTAATTCTTGTTTCTTTTCTTCAATTAAAGCGTCTACTCCATATAACGCAACTCTTCTATAATCTCCAATAATTCTTCCACGTCCATAACCATCAGGAAGTCCTGTGATTAAATGAGAACTTCTAGCAGCTCTTATATCTGGTGTATAAACGCTGAATACACCATCGTTGTGTGTTTTTCTATATTTGTGAAAGATTTCGTCTGTTTCTGGGTCTACTTTTCTTCCATAGGCTTCACAAGATTTTTCTACAATCCTAATTCCTCCAAATGGCATAATTGCTCTTTTAAGAGGAGCATCGGTTTGAAGCCCAACAATATCTTCTAAATCTTTATTAATATAACCAGCATCATGGCTAGATACCGTAGAAGCTATTTTGGTGTCTATATCTAAAACGCCACCAGGTGCATCGTGTTCTTTCTTGTATAAATCTAATACTTCATTCCATAATTTTTTTGTTTTTTCAGTAGCTTCGGCTAAAAAGCTATCGTTTCCTTCATAAGGTGTATAGTTCTTTTGAATAAAATCTCTAACATTTATTTCTTCTTGCCAATCTCCTGAATTAAATCCATTCCATTGTTCAAATTTCATATCATTACCTCCTTATTGTATTCTTATTATTAACATATTTCACAAATATTATCATATCATATGTAAAAAATATTCGCAATGTTTTAGAAACTAAATATATATAATTTTTGAAAAAGATACTGTTGCAAAAACAACAAAAAACCAATATTTTTGCATACTGGTTTTTTACCTAAATTTTATTCTGCTTCCATATCTGTTTCAACAATTGCTTTTGCTACATTGTAAATTAACTTTTGTTTTTCTGGAGAGCAACCTTTTATTAATTCAGAAAATTCTTTATTTAGGTAGTTTTTAGAATTACTAGAAGCACCATTTAAAACATATCCTTCTGTAACATCTAATAATCCACATAATTGATTTAATCTTTTTAAATTTATATGAGAATTTCCTCTTTCTACTCTACTTAAAAAAGCAACGGAAATATCAATTTGTTCTGCTAAATCTTCTTGCGTTAAATTTTTGGCAAGTCTTGCTTGCTTAATTCTTTGACCGATTACTGTATAATCTAATGCCATATCTAATACCATTCCTTTCTAAGGTATAAATTAAGTTTGATTGTTTCAAACTTAGAACCTTTCTATTCTATGTTTATTAATATAGCATTTTATAGTTTAAATTTACAGAAACTAGAACATACAAATGAAACATATAAGTTAATATAAAAGAAAATAATAATTTTTTAAAAAGAGCATATGATATTTTAGTGGAAAGTAGGAATAAAATAGTAATAAGCAATCAATGAATAAAGAAAAGAAGAGCAAATAAAAGGAAAAACAAGGAAAATGAAGAAAAAACAGGGTAAATAGCAAGAAATAGGCATAAAATTTGTAAAAAATTTGGCAAATTGGGACAAAAACGGTATACATAATTTGATTTTGGAAAGAATATGTAGTATAATAGACTTTAGTCGTGTTAAAAAATTCAAGAAGGAGAGTGGATTTTATTTTAAAAAGAAAATTAAAATACTATACAAAAGAAATTTTTAAGTATTTTAACATTGCAGTGTTAGCCTTTGGTCTTATTATCACGATGGTAATAACAAAATACAAACCAGTCTATAAAGTAAGTATTTCTGGAAAAGAATTAGGATATATACAAAATAAGGATGCTTTAGAAGAAACCGTAAAGGAAAGTGTTATGGAAAAAGCAGATAAAAATGTAGATACCATAGATATTACAACGCAGCCAGAATACGAGTTAAAATTTGTAGACAGAGCAATCGAAACAAAAGAAGAGGAAGTAGTAGCAACCGTAAAACAGGATGTAGCGATTACTTATAAATATTATGAAATTGCTTTAAATAATGAAACAGTAGACTCAGTAGATACTTTGGAAGAAGCAGAGGAATTAATTAACAAAGTAAAAGAAGAAAAACAAGAAGAATTAGATTTAAGCATTATAGAAAAATATACAGAAAAAGAAGAGGAAGTAAAAACAACAGAGCTTGAAGTTGCCAAAAGCGATATTCAAACTAAAATTGCAGAAAAGTTAGAGAAAATAGAAAAACAGAAAGAAGAGGAAGAAAGAATTAACAATATGCCAGAAATCAAAGGGATTAAATTGGCATATATGCCAGTAGCAGGAACGATTACTTCTCGATATGGTGTAAGTAGTAGAATTCGAAAATCTACTCATACAGGGTTAGATATTGCTACACCAACAGGAACACCAATCCAAGTAGTAGCTTCTGGTACAGTAACAGCAGCTAGTTATAGTGGAGCTTATGGAAATTTAGTAAAAGTAGAACACGGAAATGGATTAGAAACATGGTATGCCCACACCAGTAAAATGTATGTTAAAGTGGGGCAAAAAGTAGAAGCTGGAGAAGTGATTGCAGCAGTTGGCTCAACTGGTAATTCAACAGGTAGTCATTTACATCTAGAAATTAGAATCGATGGAGAACATGTTAATCCACAAAATTATTTGTATAAGTAGTATTGAAAAAAGGTAGTAGAATAATGGCTATTACCTTTTTTCTAGTTTTAAAAGAATCGTAACAAAAAATCAAAAAAATTTCGAATTAGCAATTTTAAATTCTTGACAAATTTTTCTAATAATATATAATAATTATGGTTAAACTAAATACGAATGAGGAGGAATCAGTATGTCTGAAAACATAAACCAAGAAGAACAAAAAGTTCAAAATATGATAAATGAACTACTTGAAAAAGCAAAAATAGCTTCTAAAGAATATTTGAAGCTAGACCAAGAAACGGTAGATAATATCACAAAAGCTATGTCAATGGCAGGATTAGAACACCATATGGAGCTTGCTAAAATGGCAGTAGAAGAAACAGGAAGAGGAATTTATGAAGATAAAATAACAAAGAATATGTTTGCAACAGAATATGTTTATCATAGTATTAAATATGAAAAAACAGTGGGAATTATCAATGAAAACAAAGAAGAAGATTATGTAGAAATTGCAGAACCAGTTGGAATTATTGCGGGAGTAACACCAGTTACAAATCCAACTTCTACCACTATGTTTAAATCTATTATAGCAGCGAAAACAAGAAACGTTATTATATTTGGTTTTCATCCATCTGCTCAAAAAAGCAGTAGTGAAGCAGCAAGAATCGTAAGAGATGCAGCGATAGCAGCTGGAGCACCAGAAAATTGTATTCTTTGGATAGAAGAACCAAGTGTGCTAGCTACTAGATTGCTAATGAATCATCCTGATGTTAATTTGATTTTAGCAACCGGAGGAACGGGTATGGTAAAAGCAGCTTATTCTTGTGGAAAGCCAGCACTTGGAGTAGGGCCTGGAAATGTACCATGCTATATTCACAAAAGTGCAAAATTAAGAACTTCTGTAAATGATTTAGTGTTATCAAAAGCTTTTGATAATGGAATGATATGTGCATCTGAGCAAGCGGTTTTAGTCGATAGAGAAATTTATCAAGAATTTGAAAAATTGATGAAAGAAGCAGGATGCTATTTTATTAATCCAGAAGAAAAAGAAAAACTAGCCAATAGTATGTTTGAATACAATGAAGAATATGGATATAAATTAAAATCTCATGTACCAGGACAATCTCCTTATACCATAGCAAAAGAAGCAGGATTTGATGTGCCAGAAGATACGAAAGTTCTTGTTGTATATGAAGAAGGAATTGGAAGAGATTATCCATTTTCAAAAGAAAAGTTAAGTCCCGTACTAACTTATTATATAGTAGAAAATGAAGAAGAAGGAATTGAAAAATCTGAAAGATTGCTAGAATTTGGAGGACTTGGTCATTCAGCTGTTATTCATTCAGAAGATAGAGAAGTGAATTTGAAATTTTCAAAAAACATGAAAGCAGGAAGAATTATTGTCAACTCTCCATCTACCCATGGAGCAATAGGTGATATTTACAATACGAATATGCCATCTCTAACACTAGGATGTGGTTCATTTGGTGGAAATTCAACAACAGCGAATGTATCATCTGTTAATTTAATCAATATCAAAAGAGTTGCCAAAAGGAGAGTTAATATGCAATGGTTTAAGATTCCAGAAAAAATATATTTTGAAGCAGGTGCGATTCAGTACCTAGAAAAAATGCCAGATATCGAAAGAGCTTTTATCGTAACAGATGAAGGGATGATGAAATTAGGATATGTAGATAAAATTCTATATCATTTAAGAAAAAGAAATCAATATGTGCATTCTGAAATATTTAGTGAAGTAGAATCAGACCCATCCTTTGATACGGTAAAAAAAGGTGTACAGGCTATGAATAACTTTAAGCCAGATGTTATTATTGCAGTTGGTGGAGGAAGTCCAATCGATGCGGCAAAAGGAATGTGGCTATTCTACGAGCATCCAGATGCTGATGCAGAAGGGCTAAAATTGAAATTTATGGATATTAGAAAACGTACTTATAAATTTCCAAAACTAGGAACTAAGTGTAAAATGGTTGCTATTCCAACGACATCAGGAACGGGCTCAGAAGTAACATCTTTTGCTGTTATTACAGATAAAGAGAAAAATAAAAAATATCCATTGGCAGATTATGAATTAACACCAGATGTAGCAATTGTGGACCCAGACTTAGTTATGAGTTTACCAAAATCTATTACAGCAGATACAGGAATGGACGTATTGACTCACAGTTTAGAAGCTTATGTATCCAATATGGCATCTGATTATACAGATGGTTTAGCAGAAAAAGCAGTAGAAATTGTTCTAAAATATTTGCAAGTTGCTTATGACGATGGAGCGAATAGATTAGCCAGAGAAAAAATGCATAATGCAAGTACGCTAGCAGGAATGGCATTTACGAATGCATTTTTAGGAATTAACCATTCTTTGGCTCATAAAGTGGGAGCAGAATTCCATTTGCCACATGGTAGAATCAATGCTATTTTATTACCATATGTTATCAAATATAATAGCTCAAAACCAACCAAATTTGTATCTTTCCCAAAATATGAATACTTTATTGCAGATGAAAAATATTATGAATTAGCAAAAAAAGTTGGATTAAAAGCAGATAATAAAGAAGAAGGTATCAATAGCTTAATTAAAAAAATTCAAGAGATGAATGACTATTTAAATATTCCAAAATCTTTCCAAGAAGCAGGAATCGAAGAACAAGAATTCTTAGCAAAAGTAGATATGTTGGCGGATAGAGCATTTGAAGACCAATGTACAAATGCCAATCCAAGATTACCACTTGTTACAGAATTGAAACAGATTTTGTTAGATAGCTATTATGGAAAAGAAATTTAAATGATTTTGGGTGATTTTGGGGACGGAGGAAAACTGCATGAGTG
>CANEFU010000081.1 GCA_947426875.1 uncultured Clostridium sp. | reverse complement strand
TAATAGAAATAATAAAAAATAGGATAAAATAAAGAAATAACTATTAGTAATAACTGGAATAAAAATATGTATTTTACAGCTCTCATATCACATGATAAAATTGACATAAAATTAAAAGCAAAGAAGTGATAGTATGAAAGAAAAACTAGGGGTAATACATGGAAGATTCCAGTTATTGCATAATGACCACATGAAATATTTATTAGCAGGAAAAGCAAGATGTGAGCATTTAATAATAGGGATATGTAATCCAGAAATTGATTTAACAAAATATACCAAAGCAAATCCCAATAGGTCGAAACAAAGCTCAAATCCACTTACCTACTTTGAGAGAATGGAATGTATGAAATATTCCTTACTAGAAGCAGGCGTAAAAAGGGAAGAATTTGATATTGTACCATTTCCGATAAACTTTCCAGAAAAAATATCAAATTATGCACCAAGAAACGCAAAATATTATATGACGATTTATGACGAGTGGGGAGAAGAAAAACTAAAAATATTAGAAGAATTGAATTTAGAGGTAGAAATACTATGGAAAGTTCCTTTAGAAAAAAAAGGAATTAGTTCTTCTGATGTCAGAAAATGTATACAAAAAGGAAAAGAATGGAAACAATATGTTCCTCCGTTTGTATTTAACTATATTACGCAAAATGCATTAGATAAACGCATAAAGGAATTGCTAGACAAACAAGAGGAGGAACAAAAATGAAAATATATATGATTGTTTTAGATGGTGCAGCTGACAGAAAAATATTAGGGAATAAAACACCATTAGAAAAAGCCAAAACTCCCACATTAGATAAATTAGCAAGAAACGGACAAGAAGCAATGATAGAAGTGATTGGAGAGCAGATAACGCCAGAATCTGATTCAGGTGCAATGGCACTATTATCCTACGAGCCAACTATATATTATCCAGGAAGAGGAACATTAGAGGGGTTAGGAACAGGATTGATTCCAGAAGGATATCATTATCCGCTTTTCGAGTAAATTTTGCTTCTTATCATCAAGAAGAAAGTAAATTAGATAGACGAACAGCAAGAGATTTAAGTGATGAAGAATTGCAGAAATTAGCAGAAGAGATTAACGAAAAAGTGGATTTATCAAAATATGAAGTAAATTTTAAACTACTGGCATTTGGATATCACAGAGGAATACTATGTTTTTATAGTAAAGAAAAGCAGTTATCTGGAAACGTATCGAATACAGACCCAGGATTTAAAAAAGTTAAAGTTTGGGGATATCCAGTATCTGAATATGAAAAAAAGCCATTGATATGTTATCCATTAGATGAAGAAGAATCATCAAAATTAACAGCTAATATCATAAATGAATTTGAGAAACAAACTCATAGAATTTTAACAAACGCTAAAGTCAATAAGGATAGAATAATCAAAGGGAAGATGCCAGCCAACTATATTTTAGTACGTGATGGAGGAACAAAGCCAAAAGAAATGCCAAAATTCAAAGAAAAGTTTGGATTCAGTCTCTCTATGTATGGTCAATTACCAGCTGAAAAAGCAATAGCTAATTTAATTGGAGCAAATTTTACCTTTTCAAAATCATTAGACTTACAACTCAATAAAGAATTTTTAAAAAATAGTGCTAAAAAACTAATAGAAGATAAAGCAGACGTTGTTTTTATGCATATAAAGGGACCAGATGAGCCAGGACATGATAATGAACCATTAAAAAAAGTAGAAGCAATAGAATTAATTGACCAATACTTTTTGGGAAATTTACTGAAAGGAATTAGAAAAGAAGATATCGTTATTGTAACATGTGACCATGCAACACCATGTGAGTTGAAATTACATGCGTCAGATAAAGTACCGATTGTAATTAGTGGAGCCAATTTTGAAAAGGATGGAAGCCAAAGACTGGATGAAGAAACAGCCCAGAATGGAAAATGTAAGGTAGAAAAAGCAACCGATATTTTTCCTTATATAGTGAAGAAAATAGGAATAAAAATAGAGAAAATTAATTTTAGACATATTTTAAATTCAGCTGGAAAGATAACATGGGAAGCTGAAATGATAGATAGTGAAGGAAGAAAAGCTTTTGCTTCAAGTCCTTCAGCCATTATACCAGGAAAAAGAGAAGTAAGGACGACAAAGGAACTCGATGAATATGGAATGAAAAAGTTAATAAAAGAAATATCTCATACATGGATAGAAAACCAAGAAAGATTGGATACGATATTAAATAGGTATATGGATAAGCTAGGCTCTGATATATGTCTTTCTTTATCGTTAGCATTTGCTAAATTAATGGCACAAAAACAAAAGGTATCGTTAGTAGAGTATATAGCTCAGATAGCTAATTATAAAACGGAAAATAGAATGCCGAAGCCATTAGTAGCTATCTTTTCTGGAGGAAAGGCTCATAATGATAAAGATTCGATTCAAAACATCATGATTTCAGTTAATATAGAGCCGTTTTCAAAAGCAATGAAACCAATATTAGAAATATATGCTAATGTTGAAAATGAATTAAAACAAAGAAATTTATTAAAAGGTTATGCTGCATCAAGCGGAATGATAGTAGAGGATATGTCAACAGAAGAGAAATTTGAAACGGTATTAAACACCATAAAAAAATTAGGATATCAAAAGAAAGTAACACTTGCTACAGATGTTGCAGCAGAGCATTTATTTAACAATGAGATGTATGCCTATGAAGGAGAAAAAAGAAGTGCAGAGCAATTAAAGGAAATAATTACTAAGTATAAAAATAAGTATGATTTAACCTATATAGAAGACCCATTTGCACCAAGTGATGAAAAATGGTGGCGAGAAATGAAAGAAGAAAATCCTGAAATAGCAATTGTGGGAGATGATTTATTTGCTACACAGAAAAAATACATAGATACCAATTTGGCAAATGGAATGGTGATAAAAATGAACCAAGTAGGAACACTAACAGGGACAATTCATACTTTTATGAAAGCTAAGAAAGAAAATATGAGAACTTGTGTATCGCACCGCTCGATAGAAACAGAAGAAACTTTTATGTGTGATTTAGCGATAGCCCTAGATGCAGATTATATAAAAATTGGAGGACCAAGAAGGGGAGACCGTATTATAAAATATAACCGATTGTTAAGATTAGAAGAGATTTGAGAATTTGAAATGAAAGAAGAACGTCTATTTATAGGCGTTTTTTTAAGTGCTTTATTAAGAAGTTTAAGTTCGACAAAATTTATAATATTGACAACATTAACATAATATTGTAAAATAAGTAAAGATATTATAAATTAGGAGAGAAGCATGATAGAGAAAATAAAAACATTACAAGAGGTAAGTGCAGAACTTAATGAAGAAATTGGACAATTAAAAAAATTTAATATAGCCAATGGATACTATCAGGCAAATTTAAAAAATATTGAATTGATAGATTCTAAAGTAAGAGCTAAATTAAGTTTTAAAGGAGATGAACAACCAATCTCTTTTGGCTATTTTAAATCTAAAAAAGGATATAATTCAAAATATAAAAATAGTAAAGACTATGCAAATCATTATGGAGAATATATTGCTTATATAATATTAAAACAGCTTGGAAAAGAATCTTGTAAAGTAGATATGGGAGAAATGGAAATTAAAAGTCTATATACTGGTGAAATTATAAACATAGAAGGGATATTAAGTCATTATCAATTAACGCAACAAGAAATGTTTAAACCAGTTAATATAATTATAGAAAATTATAGGATAATACATCCTAAAAAATACAAAAAAATGACAGAAGAAGGAAAAAGCAATTCAAAACAAAATTATGCTAACGTGGAAATTATTTTAGAAGCATTAGAAGATTTTTATACAAGAAATGGACAAAAACACAAACTTCCAGAAATGAGAAAAAAATTTTTTGATATGTGTATTTTTGATATAAAATTTGCCAATAGAGATAGAAACGATGAAAATTTTGGTTTGAAAATTAATCAAGAAACTGAGGAGATAGAATTTTATCCTATGTTTGATAATGAGCAAATTTTAGGTATGCAAGAAAATAAAACTGACGTTTTGGGATATTTATCAGATGAAAGAAAATATACAAAGTTTAAAAATAAAGAATTAACTTCATACGTAGGAATTCCAGGAAAAATAAATAAGATTAATTCGCGAGAATTATTAATGTATTTATTAAAAAAATATCATGATGAAACAATGGATTCTTTGAATGATATAAATAGATATAAGCTGGATAATTTAGAAGAACTTATGAACTATTGTCCTAATTTATCAAGAGAACATAAAGAATTAGCTAAAAGGATATTTAAAGAAAGAGAATTAGAAATAGAGGACACAGTTAAAAAATTTGAAGAAGAGCAAGAAATTAGAACAAAAGTTGAAGATAACGGAATAGAGAGGTAAAATATGGAATATTTATATTTGAAATGGTTAGATTATAAAACAAATAAGAAATATTTAATAGGAGCATTATGTAGGGATAAAGAAAAAGGAAAATATTATTTTAAATTAAGTAAAGCTCATATTGAAAAAGCATTAAAAGAAAAAGTCATATCTAAAGCAATTCTTCCGTTTTCTGATTATGACAAAATATATGAAAGCAGTGAAATTTTTGCGATTTTTAAAATAAGACTTCCAAAGATTGAAAATTATACAGAAGAAGAACTTAGGGATTTGTTAGAAGATTTAGAAATGGATGAATATGATGAATTTGAATATTTAAGAAAGACCAAAGGAATATTGATGACAGATAAATTTATAGTAGAAGAGGAGAAATAGACAATGTTTAATTCTAGAAATATTGATAGTTTTGTACCAGGTAGATTTGAAACAATGGGAGAATTAAAGGGAAAAAGATGGTATTTGGATACAAAAGAATCAAAGATAGGTCTTTTTAAACCGAAAAGATATGAATTTAGAGATAGAAAAGTTTTTTGTGCGAATCATTATGGAGAATTTATCGGATATATTTTAGCTTTATATGGAGAAGTTCCAGCATGTAAGGTCGAATTAGCACATTTATCCGAATATTATCCCAATATTCATAAGCAAATAAATAAGGGAACACCAATAGAAAAAGACGGTTGTATTACTTATAGTTCTTTAAAAAAGGGAAGAGAATTGGAACATGGAAAAACAGTTATTGACATTGCTAAATATAATAGAGAAGACAAAACGGAAAGAAAAAATGCCAATGACAATGATAATTTAGAAGTTGTTCTTGATTCTATTGAGACAAGAACAAGAATTTTTTATAAAAATATTTCGGAATGTCCACAAGATTACATTGAATTAAAAGTAAGAGAAAATAGAAGAAAAGCTATTCAAATGATGATTTATGATTGTTTATATGGGAATTATGATAGACATGATGAAAATTGGGCAATGAGGAGAGATGATTCTCATATAGAAATGTATCCATTATATGATAATGAAAGAGTTCTTGGACTTTATGAAAATCAAAACTTTATAGAAAAAGCTTTAAAAGAACAAAAGGTAGAAGAAATATCGGAAGAGGTTTTATTTTCTAGAATGAAAATTCCAGAGGAAAGCAATAAAAATTCTAGTTATAAAGAGGTATTGAAATATTTAATGAGTAATTATAAAGCAGAAACGGAAGAAACATTAGAAAAGTTATTAAAATATAATACGCCTGATAGAGTAAATAGTTATTTGAAGTTTTGTGAAGGATTACCTTCTTGCTATATTGATT
>CANEFU010000080.1 GCA_947426875.1 uncultured Clostridium sp. | reverse complement strand
TTGGTTTTGTCTACATAAAAAGTTAATTTTATTCAAAAAAGTTAGTTTTTTCCTACATTTCCTCGATTATGCTTTTATTATATATCTTAAAAAGTATATAAATAATTAAAATTTCATATGTTTTTAGTGTACTATTTTCTCCTTTTTTGATTCTTCTTTCTTCTATTTCTATTCTCTTTCCTTCCTTATTTTTCAGACCTTTTTGCCAATAAATTAGAATGTCGGTATCACTAATACTCGATACGGTAACAGTTGCTTGTTGATTTAATCCATAAGTAATCTGATTAGCTATCTTTTCTATCTCTTTTGGCTCTGGATTTTTATCCGTATTTATCATTACATATTCTGTATTTTCACAAAGTTTTTGTAAAGTTTCTTCATTTTTTTTAAACTTTTCTAAATTGTCTTCTATTATAATCATTTCAAATTTTATATTTTTTACATTTTCTATACTTCTTAGATTGATTTGGATAAAATTGAATCCTTTGTTTTTTACTTTTTCCGTTATTTGTCTTTTGATATTTTCGAAACATCTTTTACCTGCAATAATACCGATAAATGTCATTTTTCATCCCCTATATCAATTTTGTATTTTTATTATTATTTCCTTTTTTGGTAATTTTATACACGCAAATACTGTTACTTTACTTTTTCATTTGTGTGCCATTGTTATTAATCGTATAATTATCCAAATAAATCAAATCCGATACCGTAACTACTTCTAGTCCCTTTTGTTTTATATTTTTTAGTAACATATCTAAACTATCTGCTGTATGCTTTGTTCCATTATGACTCAAAATAATATCACCTGCTTTTATTTTCCCATCTAATCGTTTCCACATTTCATCTCCTGTCAGTCCTGTATAGTCTAAGGTATCTAAATCCCATTGTATTGTATAATATTCTTTATCTTGTGCTGCTTGGATGACAGTATCATTATATTCTCCATATGGTGCTCGATAAATTTTAGTTCTTTTTCCTGTTACTTTCTCAATTCTATCATTACTTTTTTCCATTTCTTCTATATTTTTTTCATAACTTAAATTGTTGACATGTGGATGTGTATTACTATGGCTAGCTATTTCATGCCCTTCTTCCTGTATCTTTTTGACTGCTTCTGGAAATTTTTCTATCCAATCTCCTACCATAAAAAAAGTTATCTTGGTATTGTTTTCTTTTAATGTTTTTAAAATGCTATCTATATCATCTGCATTCCAAGCACAATTCATAGTAAAGGCTACTTTTTTTTCTTCTGTTTGTACCTGATAGATTGGTAACAATTTTTGCGTTGTACTTGCTGTTTCTAATGTATTTCCTGCATTTGTATTATTAAAACCTCCTGCCACACAAAATAGTAATACTACTGTTACGATAGATACTAAATAGGTATATATTTTTTGTTTGTTTAAGACGAAAAACATAAAAATCCCTCCCATTTAAAGCTATTTTAATTGTATGCTATTTCTGAAAAGAAAATTCAAATTTATTATCATTTTTATTCACTTCTTTTTGTCTTCTTACTTTCGTTTGACATAATCTTTATATTGTGTTAAGATATACATAATTTCATTTTTATGGAGGAAAAAATGAATTCAAGTTTTAAACAAAGTTTAGTGGAAAAGGCAAAAGAAGAAAAAAAATTAGGAAAACTAATTATACTCGCTGGTCCATCTGGTGCTGGAAAAAGTTTTATGGCAGATATATTAGTAGACCAATTTCATTTTTCTCTTCTTAATAAATATGTAACAAGACCTTTCCGAGAAACTGAAATAAGAAATATCAATAATGGAAAAAATATAGGATTAAAACCAGTTAGAGGAAGGTTTAATGATGGAGAAAAAGAGTTAGACATCCAAAAGCAATTTTCTACTGCTAGAAAACAAGCCTTTAAAAATCTAAATTTACCTCTACGCTATGAAAATTATGAAGAATTATATGGATTTTCCCTAGACGAAATCGATAATTCCATTGAACATGGAAGAAATGTTGTTGCTATTATTTATAATAATAGAGTTATCAATAAATTGAAAAATATCTATGGAGAAAATTGTCAAACCTGTTATATTCATAGAGTTGACCCGAATGATATCAATTATTTTCTACGTATGTCGCAGGAAAGAGGCTCCTCAACAGAAGATGCTTTAAAAAGGCAACAACAGGCAATGAATGATTTTAAAAGATATGCCCCTACTTTAGTAAATTATGACCATATTATACTAAATACAGAAAATAATAACCAAAGACTTTATCAAATTACACAACATTTGGTTTCTATGCCTAATAAGAAAATGCCACAGACAGAAAACGATAGTGCAAAAATATATGTTATTATCAGCACACCAGCAGCAGGAAAAAATGCAATTACCAAAATGGTAAACAATCAAGGTTGCTTAGATACGCTTATCATGCCTAAAATGGCTGCTAGAAAAAGAGTAGAAAAAGATGGCGAAGAAATGATTTGTATGGGGGATACTTTATATGATATGGACGCTTGCGATATACAATATATAAATTATGGTACAACTTATGGAATTGATACCAAAGAGCTAGAAGAAAGGCAAAAGGATGGTATTTCCTCTACGCTTATCCTTAGTAATATAGAGGCTATCCAAAAACTAAAACAAAAATTTTCAACTGCTCTTGTTCCTATTTATGTACATGGTTCTCCTCATTTCAAAGATGATTACATTTTACAACATCAGGGAGACATCGATTCCCCTTATTATCAACAACGTATAGAAGATTTTGATAAAGCTACCGAATTATATTATGAACTTTTTTCAGCAGAAGGTCAAAATAAAATAGGTGATATTGAGGTAATTCTCAATGTTGGAGATTCGGCTGATTTAGAATTACAATTAAATTCTATTATAGATTATTATTCGAAAGGTAGAAATTGGTCTAAATCCAATCGAATTGCTTATCAAAACAATGTACGTAAGCATCAAGCAAAATATCGAAATACAGATACAAAGGAGTTTTTATATGAGTAAAGAATTAATAGATGTTTTAGATGAAAATGGTGTGAAAACTGGTGAAGTTTTAGAAAGAGATGAAATTCATAGAAAAGGTCTATGGCATAGGTCCATTGTAGTTGCTATTCTCAATGAAAAAAATGAAATCTTGTTACAGCAAAGGTCTGCTAATAAAGAAAAAAATGCAGGAATGTGGGATATTTCAGTAGCTGGACATGTTTCAACAGGACAAGACTCTTTATCTGCTGCTATTCGAGAAATGGAAGAAGAAGTTAGTATTCATCTAGATAATCCTATCAATATAAATACTTTTCGCTATTTGTTTTCTTATAAAACACAAAAAAAATATGCAAATGATTTTATAGAAAGTCAATTTTTCGATTTCTTTCTTGTAAGAAAAGAAGGTCTTACCATAGAAGATATCAAAATACAAGAATCAGAGTTACAGGCAGTAAAATTTGTTACACTTGACGAATTTATAACTATGTACCATAACAAGATGATAGTAGAAAGAAAGCCTGTATATGATGAATTAATAAATTATTTACATAGATAAAAAAACAAGGGATGTAAAATTCCCTTGTTCTTTTTTTCTAGTCATATATGCGATTATAGCTTCTATGATATTCATTTCCTATATTATCTAAAGCATCTGACATTCCAATAGCAAATCCAAACATAAATAATATTATGACAATTAAAGTTGAAATAACTAATCCTATTGCTCCTGTTATTAAACCTGCCATTGCCATTCCTTTATTGATTGTTTTAATTCCTAAAATACCAAATGTAACTGCTAATATTCCACAAGGTATAGATATATACCATAAACAGAAAAATACTAAAGCTACAATTCCTAATACTAAAGAAGCTATACAAAATCCCTTTTTCTCTTTTTTTGGTTCTTCTACTTTTTTTGTTTGTGTGTCTTCTACATTACTAACTTTTTCTACTTCTACGATTTCCTTTTTCTCTTCGTCCATATTTTATCTCTCCTTCCTTCTTTTTTATTATACTATCTTTTTTATTTTTTTACAATAAATTTCGTACAATTGCATAAATTATCAAAATTATCGCAAAAATAATAGCATACCAATATCGTGGATAAATCCAAGTTGCTATTTTCTTTTCTTTGTTTAAATTAATTAGATAAACGATATTGACAATTAATAGATAGCCTATTCCTATAAAAAATACCATATGAGAGAAAAATGCTTCTATCCAATTCCCCTTTAGCAAATGCATAACACATCTGGTTCCTCCGCAAGCTGGGCAAAGAAATCCAGTTGCCTGATATACCCAACAAGTTGGTATCATTGCCAAATAGCTAGAATTCACAAATATGTAAAAAGCAATTAAAACTCCTACTTCTATTCCTATGATTCTTACACTTTTCTTATTCATGTTTTATCCCTCTTCTACTATTATACAAAAAATTTTATCAAAATACTATACAAAAAGTTTCAACTTTCTACATTTTTTTCATATGATATATAAAGTAACGTTGAAGTTACAAAAAAGAAAGGAATGATAAAATATGGAAATGGATGGTAAAAAACCTTTTTGTCCAATTCTAGATGTTGATGGAGTAATTTCAGGAGGAAAACAATTTGATTTAGATATAACTTTACCTGAAGACAATCGTGACGTTATTTACGGAGTTGTAAAAAATTGTTTTAAAGAGCCTGTATCTGATGCTGTTGTAAAATTAGTAGAAGTTGTATGTGAGCACGGCAAAGAAGAAAGAAGACCTATCGGTCATACCTTTACAGACAAAGAAGGCGAATTCGTATTTGGACCACTTTGTCCTGGTAAAGAATATGCTCTTCAAATTTGGGTAAATGACACAAAGAAAATCAAAATTTGTGCTAAATGTCATCATGAAGGAAAATGCTTAAAAGGTGATAAATGTGACAAATGTGATTGCTTTATTAGTGATTGCGACGAACACGATAAGTGCGACAAATGCGAAAAAGAAGATTGTTTTGAAAAACCTGAATGCAAATAATTTAAAATAAATTTCTGATTTTAGGATCAATGATTTTGAGGACTTATGTCAAAAAATTATGGTTGAACTAATATTCAATCATGATTTTTTGACCTAAGTCCCCAAAATCATTTTTGCAATTACCATTACATTATGCCCATTTTTTTTGCGAATTGCTTTCCTTTTTTCATTAATTTTTTCTTGTTCATCATGTCACTTTCTGCATACATCATTACTAATCCTGTGGTAATTAAACCACCAATCATAACACCTTTAACAAATTTCATTTTTATTCACCTCAATTTTATTTTCTCTTGTTTTTATCATTTTTATACTGATTTTTGTATAATTTAAAAATGGAATATATTTCATTGATTGTTATTATAGCTAAAAATATCCCAAAACATTTTCTTAAAATTCCTACATCGATATGAATTGAAATATTGGCACCAATGATTGCTCCCAAAATTCCAAATACGGATATTAGTATGGCTAATTTTATATCAATATTTTTGTTTTTTAAATTTACAATAATTGCTACAATGGCAGTTGGAATAAAGAAAATTAGGTTGGTTGCTTGTGCTACATGCTGCTCTACTCCTAACATAAAACTTAAACAGAAAATAAGAATGGTTCCTCCTCCCATTCCTGTTCCACTTACAATTCCAGATATGATTCCTATTAATACTTCTGTCATTTTTTCGCTTCCTTTTTACCTAAAAATCATTTTGTAAGATGCGTATGCCAAGAATATCGTAAATGCTATTTTCATTACTTTCTTT
>CANEFU010000079.1 GCA_947426875.1 uncultured Clostridium sp. | reverse complement strand
AAAATGTTTTTTTTTATAGATGCCAATGTTTGTTGTTTTTATCTATTATTTTTTAGACTTTGTGTGTCGCAATCTCTTCAATAAAATCATTGTAGATTGCTCCAATCGTACTCGCATTCGCTCGTTTGGCCGCTTACGCAGTGTTTCAAAATAACAGATAAAAACAAATATAAAAAATAGGTAAGAGATGTGTCCCCAATTGCACAAAAATGTGCCAAAAGAAACGTCCCCAATACGACATCTTGCTATTTTTAGTGAGATATAGTAAAATAGATACGATAAAGGAGAGACAAAATGATATTAAAAGATATAAAAGAAATATTGCCATTTGCTAATAAAATAAAAGTATATGCCTTTGTAGGACCATCTGGAACAGGAAAAAGTTATAGGGCACAAATGGTAGCAGGAGAAAAAGATACACATTTTATAATAGATGATGGTTTATTAATTAAAGATAATGAAGTAGTAGCGGGAGAATCTGCAAAAAAAGCGTCAACTAAAGTGGCTACTGTGAAACATGCCCTTTTTTATGAAGAGGAAGAAAAGGCAGAAATTGTCAAGGCATTAAAAAAATACAAACCGCAAAGTATATTGATTTTAGGGACATCAGATGGAATGGTGCAAAAAATAGCGGCTAATTTAGGTTTGCCAGAGATTTTGGAAACAACGTATATTACAGATGTGGCAACAGAAGCAGAAATGCAAACAGCAAGAAAAATAAGAGTAACAGAGGGAAAACATGTTATTCCCGTACCGACGTTTGAAATTAAAAAGGATTTTTCAGGATATCTATTGGACCCACTTCAGATATTCAAATCTAAAGGAAAAGGACAAAAACCATATATATCAGAAAAATCAATTATACGACCAACCTTTAGTTATATGGGAAGATTTACGATTTCTGATTTAGTATTTAGACAAATACTAGAATATTTAGCTGTACAAACACCAGCCATTTATAAAATACTAAAAACGAGAGTAGAAAATTATGGAGATGGTGCTAAAATTTATATGGAAGTCACTATTATGTATGGATACAACGTTATGGAAGGATTGAAGGAATTTAAAGAAAAAGCCAAAAAAGAGATTGAAAAATTGACAGCTATGAATGTAGTGGAATTAGATGTGGTAGCTAAAAATATTTATGTTCCAGAGGAAAATTAAAATAGAGTTAAGCAAAATTAGGAGGAAAAAATGTCATTTATTGTTGCTATTGATGGACCAGCAGGAGCTGGAAAAGGAACGATAACCAAACAAGTAGGAGAAAAATTAGGTTTTATCAATATTGATACAGGAGCTATGTTTCGATGTGTTACTTTAAGAATATTACAAGAGGGAATTAGCATCGAAAACGAACAGGAAATTCAAAAATTATTAGAAACAATTGAAATTGAAATCAAAGAAAACGAAGAAGTCTTTTTAAATGGAGAAAATGTGACCAAAAAGATAAGAGAAAATGAAGTAAACAACATGGTTTCACCAGTATCTGTTATCAGAATAGTAAGAGAAAAACTACTACAATTACAAAGAAAAATGGCGGAAGGAAAAAATGTTATCATGGAAGGAAGAGACATTGGAACAGTAATATTTCCTAATGCTAATGTCAAAATCTATTTAGATGCTACACCAGAAGAAAGAGCAAGAAGAAGAGTAAAGCAAAATGAAGAAAAACAAATTCCATGCTCTTATGAAGAGGTTTTGCAAGGGATAATGGATAGAGATAAAAGAGATTCTAGCAGAGAAGTGGCACCATTAAAAAAAGCGGATGATGCTATTTATATTGACTCAAGTGATATGACAATAGAAGAAGTGGTAAATCAAATCATAGAAATGATAAAACAAAAAGGATTTGAAGAATAGAATTAAAACAACAAAAACTTGAAGAAAGAAGTGATAACTGTGAAAAAATTAATAAAATGGATAGTAAGAGGAGCTATCTATTTATGGTGTAAAATTTACTATAGAGCAGAAATTAAAGGATTAGAAAATATTCCAAAAGAAGGAGCACTTATCTTTTGTGGAAATCATAGAACCTATTTAGACCCACCATTGATGGTAGCAACTGCCAAAAGAGATATGCGCTTTTTAGCTAAAGAGGAGCTAGCCAAAAATCCGTTTTTGAATTTTTTAGGGAATGTATTTGATGCGATTCATGTAAAAAGGGATGAAAAAGATGTAACAGCGATTAAAGAGTCACTAAAAGCATTAAAAAACGGACAATGTATTGCTTTATTTCCAGAAGGAACTAGAAATGGCTTAGAAAAAGGAGAAAAAGTAAAAGATGGAGTTGCCTTTTTTGCTGTAAGAAGTGGTGCAAAAGTAGTACCATGTGGGATAAAAGGTGGAACGAAAGAACATAAGAAAGTAACTATTACTTATGGAAAACCATTAGATTATAGTCAATATAAAGGAAGTAAAGAGAAAGAGATTTTAGATAAAATTACAAACGAAATTATGAGTAATATTCTAGAACTAACTCAATAATAACATGCTATCATAGTAATCGCAATGATTGCTCCACATAGTTTGACTTATTTACATAAAATTGATATAATGATTCTACATAAAATGTAGAGGAGGTTTTTTTATGATTAAAGAAGAACTGAAAAAAATAGTGGACGAAAACAGGGCAATGCGGAGGAAGGAAGAGGATGAAAGATTAAAAAAACAGCAAGAAAAACAAGCACTAGAAGATGAGTTGATGGAAAAATGGCGAGAAAGCAACAAAACAGAAATCGAAGAAAAAATAGAAAGGTGCTTTATAGAGAGTGCCAAAAAAGCTGATGGATATTGGGTAAAAGTCAATGCCCCTTGGTTGTATAAGAAGGAATTCTTTGACGTATATGAAATTACGGACGAAGATGTAAAAGAATATTGCAAAAGACACAAAATTAAAGTTAGATATTGGTATCATCGTGAAGAGAATTCTTTCACAAATACAAAGGGTAAAGACAAATATGTTCATAGATATATGAAGTCGTCTTATACGGGCTTTCGTTTTAAAGGCTATGCAATTCATATATAGTTATTGCATAGGAGAAAACTGGCGCAGTATTTATGTATAAGTACGATGCTAGTTTTACAAATTAATGTCAAAGGTTCGGAGGTTAAATGGCAATTTAACCTCCGAATCTTTGGTAGTAGAAGAGAGATAAACACTCATCATAGCACATAGAATCCAAGTACAAGTCATCAGCGTCTTCTTCTAACCGTTGATGATAGAGATATATTTGCATAAAATAATCAAATTTGACAAAAATAGAATTTAGTAGGATAATTCTTAAGCTAAACATATAAAGTTGCCATTTAAACCCGGAACCGTTGGCAACCATTAGAAGGAGTAATTAAAATGAAAAACGAAAAGATAAGAAATATAGCAATTATTGCGCACGTAGACCATGGAAAAACAACTTTAGTAGATGCTCTTTTAAGACAAAGCCATGTATTTAGAGAAAATGAACAAGTAGCAGAAAGAGTAATGGATTCAAATGACCAAGAAAAAGAAAGAGGAATTACTATACTTTCTAAGAATACATCTGTTATGCATGACGACATAAAAATTAATATAGTAGATACACCAGGACATGCAGATTTTGGTGGAGAAGTAGAAAGGGTTTTAAAAACAGTAGATGGTGTTTTACTTTTAGTAGATGCTTTCGAAGGTGCTATGCCTCAAACCAGAGAGGTTTTGAAAAAATCATTAGCATTAGGACTAAAACCAATTGTTGTTATTAATAAAATTGATAGACCAGGGGCAACACCAGAAAAAGTAGTTGACCAAGTAATTGAATTATTCATTGAATTAGATGCCAATGATGAGCAACTAGATTTTCCAGTTGTATATGCATCTGCTAAAAATGGAATAGCTAAAATGGATTTAGCAGACGAAACAACAGACTTATCATGTTTATTTGAAACCATAATCAATACCATCCAAGCACCTAATTGTGACGAAGAAGGACCAGCTCAAATGTTAGTATCTAATATTGATTATGACGATTATGTAGGAAGAATTGCAGTAGGTAGAGTAGAAAGAGGCATTATAAAAGTTGGAATGCCAGTTGCTATCTGCGGAAAAGAAGAAAAAATAACACAAGGAAGAATTGCTAAAGTATATACACATGTTGGGTTAAATAAGGTAGAAGTAGAAGAAGGAAAAGCTGGAGATATTATAGAATTAGCAGGACTTGCAGACATTAACATAGGAGATACCATTTGTGATTTTAATAACCCTGAAAAAATACCATTTGTAGATATTGATGAGCCAACTGTTTCTATGACTTTTAGTGTAAACAATGGACCATTTGCAGGAAAAGAAGGTCAATTTATTACATCAAGACATATCAGAGATAGATTATTCAAAGAATTAGAAAGAAATGTATCTTTAAGAGTAAAAGAAACCGATTCACCAGACTCTTTCGAAGTATCAGGTAGAGGAGAACTTCACTTATCTGTTTTGATTGAAACCATGAGAAGAGAAGGATTTGAGCTTTTAGTTTCTAGACCAAAAGTTATTTATAAAGAAATAGAAGGGGTAAAATGTGAACCAATAGAATTACTAGTGGTAAATGTTCCAGATGACTGTGTAGGAAATGTGATTGAAAAACTAGGAAGAAGAAAAGCAGAAATGGTTAACATGGAGCCAGCAGAAGCAGGACATACCAAAATTGAATTTAAAATTCCAGCAAGAGGATTAATTGGTTACCGAACAGAATTCTTAACAGATACCAAAGGTGAAGGAACTATGAATCATATTTTTGATTCTTATGAGCCAGTTAAGGGAGATATTCAAGCAAGAGTAAGAGGAACTATTGTAGCATTTGAAAATGGAAAATCAGTAACCTATGGATTATATAATGCACAAGACAAAGGTGATTTATTTATTGAACCTGGTGTAGAAGTGTATGAAGGAATGATTGTGGGACTAAATTCAAGAGGAGAAGATTTAGCTATTAATGTATGTAAAGAAAAGCATTTAACAAATACAAGAGCCTCTGGTTCAGACGATGCACTTCGTTTAGTACCACCAATTCAAATGTCATTAGAAAAAGCAATTGAATTTATTCAAGATGATGAATTAGTAGAAGTAACACCAAAATCAATTCGTTTAAGAAAGAAAATCTTAGACAGCAAAGAAAGAGAAAGAGCAGCAAGAAATAAATAAAAAGAAACAAAAGGAACAAAAGGGGACGGTGGAAATTTGTTTCACAAATCAAGTAGAAAAATGTCGAAAAAAAATAGAACGACATAAAATGACAAAAAAGATGAAACAAAAATAACCTGTCCCTTTTTGTTTCAGAAGAGGAAAAAAATGAAACAACAAGAATTAGAAAAAATAAAACAAAGAGCTTTAGAAGAGCATATACCAATTATCATGGATGATACATTAGAAGTGATAGAAACCTATTTGGCGAAAAAGAAACCAGAAAGAATATTAGAGATTGGTACAGCAGTAGGATATTCTGCGATGTGTTTTACTAACTTTTTAGCAGAGAATGGAAGAATAGATACCATTGAAAGGGAAGAAGAAAGGGTTAAGGAAGCAAAAGAAAATATTAAAAAGGTCGGTGTAGAGAACAAAATTCATATTTATGAAGGTGATGCAGTTGAAATTTTACCTACCTTAAACGAAAAATATGATGTCGTTTTTATTGATGCAGCAAAAGGAAAGTATCCATTTTTCTTAAAAGAAGCGTTAAGAATGATAAAACCAAATGGCATTATTTTTGCCGATAATATTTTGTATAAGGGCTATGTACTAAGTGATTATAATAAGCATAAGCAACGTTCAGCTGTT